>CAZEAH010000224.1:0-5761 GCA_964510075.1 uncultured Leptospirales bacterium
GGATCAGGCATCGGCGAAAACCTACCACAACCGCGGCTGGGTGCGCGAGCTCAAGGGCGACCACCCCGGCGCGTTGAAGAATTACGAGGAGGCCATACGGCGCAATCCGAAACAGCTTCCGTCATATGAACGCGCCGGCTATCTCTATTATAAAGCCGGCGATTTCGACAAAGCGGTCGCGGCCGGCGAGTTCGTCATCAAGGCCGATCCGAATAACACCGAGGTCATCAAATGGCTTCCCGACGCGTATCGCATGAAACTCCTGAAGCAACAGGAGGAATTGCTGGCAAAACAGAGGGAGGAGGAACGGAAGAAGAAGGAAGAAGAGGAGCGTCGACGTGCAGCCGAGAAGAAGGAAGAAAAGAAAGAAGAGAAAGAACCGTCGCGGATTCTGTACGCGACATGGGATTTCACCCTGAGAAGCGCCTATTATTTCGACAGCGGTAGCTTCAAATACGTAACCACGAGCGGTATACCCGTCTCATTGCCCAATATGCTCTATGTGAGCGTTATGCCGACGCCTTCGTGGGAGTTTGACCTTCTCGCGGGGACGCCTCACCTCGGCGCGCTCATGCCCGATGTGACCGCATACACCGAGCGGTTTCAGGTTCTCTATCACATGGACAAGTGGTACCTCGGGGTGGGTGTTCTCGGAAGCCACTATAAGGAGGATTTCAATTTCGGAAGAGCGCTCACGCTCCACGATATCAAGGTTGGAGGCGTACTCGGTTTCAGGGACGAGAAATCCACAACGAAGATCACGGCGTATCCGCGGTACCTTCCTCAGGATACCTCGCATTCAAAGGGGCGCACGCTCGACGTCGGATTATTCGAGTTCAGTTATCGCTACGACGTCGATAAATATCTGGGGTATTATTCACGTATATCGGCGGCCGATTATTACTTCTTCGACCATAGAAACAGGGTGTCTGATTATTACGGCGTTTACGAGCTGAGCCTCGGATTGGTGCTCGGCCGGTACGATCAAGCCACGAAACAGAAGTTTCTCACTTTCACCGTCGATCTCACCGAACGATTCTATCTGAAAGACCTTGCCAACGACGAACCGTACCGCTTTGCCAACGGGCAGGGATACTTCGGGGCGGATTCGCGCACCTGGTTCAAGGGAGACGCGTTCCCCGGCTATTTCACGAACGGACATGTTTTTTCCGTGAAGGCGGAAGAAAAGCTTAACCGGTATTTTTTCATTTATCAAAAGCTCGGCTTCGAACTGACCGGTGGCAAAGGAGACCGCAACGAGTTCTTCCTCCTTCTGGGCGGCGGGGCGGTTTATTGATGGAAGATTTACCTCGGATTTTGGATTTCGCCCGCGAGATCGCGCAGAGCGCGGGGGAAATCCTGTTAAAAGGATTCCGTTCGTCAGGACTGACCGTTAGCTACAAGGGCGTCTCGAATCCCGTAACCAGTTCGGATCGCGAATCCGAAAATTTTCTCTATGAAAGAATCCGCGCGCGTTTTCCCGAGCACGGAATCGTCGCAGAAGAGGAAAGCCGCGCCGAAGGGAGCGGCGATTTCCGATGGTTTGTCGATCCGCTCGACGGAACGACGAATTTCGCCCACGGCGTCGCGCACTTTTCGGTATCGATAGGGGTGTATTCCGAACGCGAGCGATGTGTCGTTGCGGGCGTCGTATACGATCCGTGCAGGCGGGAGCTGTTCAGCGCGCTCGCCGGCGGGGGGGCATTTATGAACGGCCACCGCATTCGAGTCTCCGCGTCTGATGAACTCTCGCGCTCGCTTATCGCGACAGGCTTTCCCTACGACAAGAACGTATCGGACAAAAACAATCTGGCGCAGTTCAATCGCGTTCTTCCCCGCGTACAGTGCGTGAGGCGTTTTGGTTCCGCGGCGCTGGACCTGTGCTATGTGGCCGCGGGCCGTTTTGACGCTTACTGGGAGATGAAGGTCAGTCCATGGGATATCGCGGCGGGTTGCCTCATAGCGGAGGAGGCGGGCGCCAGGGTCACCATATTTGACGGATCGCCTTATGACATAGAGGTGCCGGAAGTGCTCGCGGCGAATACCGGACTGCACAAGAAGCTCCTCTCGCTCCTGGCCTGATATATAGAAAATTATCCTCTCCCGTTTTGAATAAACAGCATTGTAAATGATGTTGTCATCTCATCTTCCTAAAAAAATTTCTTGCAATTAGCGTGCCGGCGCATTTCCGCTTGACCTCTTTTGTAATACTGTCTTACAATATATGTGTACATAAAAGCTTGCAATGTACTTGCCGCCGGACATGACGGCTCCGGTGGCGCCTTCGAAAAATACACTACAACCACGCATGGTCCGCGCCGAAAGATGCGCGGGAATCGATGCGTGATATGGAGGATTGGCTGATGACTACAGGGAAAAGAAGGCGCGTGGCGATCATCGACGGACGTCGAACGCCGTTTCTGCGCTCGGGAACGGGGTATTACGATCTTATGGCATGGGAGCTCGGACGTTTCGCGCTAAAGGGCCTTATCGCGGCAACTGGCATCGACCATGGATCGATAGACCAGGTGATAATGGGTACGGTCGCCTCCGATATATCGACGACCAACGTCGCCCGGGAGATCATGCTCGGTGCGGGACTGCCTGAAACGGTGCCGGCCTATACCGTAACGGTGGCGTGTGTTTCTGCAAATGCGGCCATCACTGCCGGGGCCGATATGATTGCGACGGGCAATGCCGATGTCGTCATAGCAGGAGGGACAGAAAGTTTTTCGGACCCCGACATAAAGGTATCGAAGCGATACCGTCGTTTCATTCTCGACCTCACCATGTACAGACGACCGAAAACGCTCCGTGGAAAGATGAGATTGCTGAAAGGAATGAAGCCGCTGGATTTCGTCGTGCCGGAGCGACCGGCTATAGGCGAATATTCCACGGGCCTTACCATGGGGCATAACGCCGACAGGCTTGCGAAAAGGCTGGGGATATCAAGAGAGGATCAGGACCGCTATGCCGAGTACTCGCACCGTCAGGTGTCCGCGGCGATCGCTTCCGGGGTTCTTAAAAACGAAATTGTCCCGGTGGTTGTGCAGGGCGCCGATCATGCAATAACTACGGACAACGGTCCGAGGGCGGACGCGACATTCGAAAGCCTGAGCAGGCTGAGGCCCTCGTTCTATAAAAAGTACGGCACTGTAACGGCGGGCAACTCCTCATTCCTGACCGATGGAGCCGCGGCGGTGCTGTTGATGAGCGAAGAAAAGGCGCATGAACTCGGGCTTAAGCCGAAGGCCTACCTGAGCTCCTATGTGTTTTCAGCCCAGAATGTGTGGGATGAGCTGCTCCTGGGGCCTGCGTTTTCAATCGCCCGGCTCCTTAGAAAAACCGGGCTGGAGCTTTCGGAAATAGGTGTACTGGAAATACACGAGGCTTTTGCCGCGCAAATGGAAGCGAATATCCGCTGTCTGGAATCGGACACATTCGGTAGGGAAAAGGCGGGGTTTCCGGCACGGGTCGGGATGGTGGACCGCACGCGCCTTAATATATACGGCGGCTAGCTGTCGCTCGGTCATCCGTTCGGGGCAACAGGAGCGCGCCTGCTCACCACATGCTGCAACCGCCTTCGAGAATCCGGAGAGCGGTTCGGTATTATTGCCGGATGCGCCGCGGGCGCCGTGGGAAGCGCGATACTTGTCGAAAACGCCGCCTGAGGGTGATAAGGAGGAAACTATGAAAACGGACAGGGTTACCCCGGCAGGAACCGGTAAAGCGGGTGAGAAGGAATTTACGCCGCTCGAGCGCCTAAACCTCTCTCATCTGAAAATTGAAAAGACTCGTGACGGAATAGCGCTTGTAATCATCGATTCTCCCGGAACAAAAGTTAACAAGGTCTCCAGCGCCCTGCTTGCCGAAATTGAGATGATGCTGGATTCAATCGAGCGGGACGTGACGGTAAGGGCGATGGCGGTTGTCAGCGGTAAGGAGGACAACTTCATTGTCGGTGCCGATATCGACGAGCTGAAAACTAAAGAGACTCGGGAAGGGATACTCGAGTATATCGGCACGGCAAACGGAATTCTCAACCGTGTCGAAAAGCTTTCCATACCGGTTGTGGCCGGGATCAACGGCAATTGCCTTGGTGGCGGCGTGGAATTCTGCCTTGCGGCCGGATACCGAATGGCGACAGATTCCCCGAAAACCGTCATGGGACTGCCCGAAGTGCAGCTTGGCCTTTTCCCGGCGGGTGGAGGGACACAACGCCTGCCGCGGCTCATAGGGCTCACACAGGCCCTGCCTCTGCTCCTCACCGCAAAGAACGTTCGGGTGCGAAAGGCGAAAAAACTCGGCCTGATCGACGAGATCGTCTTTCCGTACTCGATCCGGGACTCAGCGGTGCAGAAGGCGCGCGAGCTTGCCGGGAGGAAAGGGATGATTAAAAGGAAGCGCGCGCGGTCTCTCGTAACAGCGTTTCTTGAGGGCACGGGTATAGGCCGCCGTATTGTGTTGTCACAGGCGCGAAAGATGGTAATGCGTCAGACACACGGCTTGTACCCGGCGCCGCTGGCAATCCTCGATTCAGTGGCCTATGGATACCGCAAGGGAATGTATCGCGGCATCGATGCCGATTGCGGCCGATTCGCCGATCTGGTGTTCTCCCGGCACGCCAGGTCTCTCATGGGGCTTTTCTTCGCGATGACCGAGGCCAAAAAGAACCCGAAACGCGATATGGTAAGGCCGGTGAAGAAGCTCGCGGTGCTTGGCGCGGGCCTTATGGGAAGCGGTATTGCCGCGGTATCGGTGGAGCGATGCGATACGGTACTGCTGAAGGACACCTCGCTCGACGCCGCGGCGCGCGGTATGCGGGAGGTGTGGAAGGGGCTTGAGAAGCGCACGCGCTCGGGCGGGCTGACGGCCTTCGACAGGGACACACTCTACGGGAAGATGGTGCCCTGCGACGATTACTCCATGTTTGCCGGAACCGACCTTGTCGTGGAGGCGGTTTTCGAGGACCTGGCGCTCAAGCGGCGCATCCTTTCCGATGTCGAGCGGGCAACCGGGGAGAAGACCATTTTCGCCTCCAATACATCGGCGCTTCCAATCCGCGAGATAGCGGCGGAGAGCCTTCGGCCGGAAAACGTGATCGGCATGCATTACTTCAGCCCGGTGCAGCGCATGCCCCTGCTGGAGATCATAACGACGCGCGACACGGCTGACTGGGTTAGCGCGTCGGCTCTCGAGTTCGGAATACGCCAGGGTAAAACCTGTATTGTCGTAAAAGACGGACCCGGTTTCTATACCACGCGCATACTGGCACCTATGCTTAACGAAGCCGTGCTCCTGATTGAGGAAGGGGTGAATCCGGCCGAGATCGACCGGGCAATGCTCGCTTTCGGCTATCCTGTGGGGCCGATAGCGCTAATGGACGAGGTCGGCATAGATGTCGGAGCGCATGTTTCCAGGGGCCTTGGGCCGATGTTCGAAGCGAGGGGAGCGAAACCCTCGGCAGGCCTCGGGCGCCTGTACGAGAAGGGATATTACGGCAAGAAGAACAAAAAGGGCTTCTATCGCTATGATGTGAAAAAGAAGAAAGGCATGCGTCCGATCGATACCAAGGTGCTGGAAATCCTGCGATCGGCGCCGCAGCGCAGGGCCGAGGCGCGCGAAATACAGGACAGGGTGAGCCTGATGATGATTAACGAGGCGCTCCTCTGCCTGCAGGAGGGAATTATAGCTTCTCCCCGCGACGGGGATACGGGGGCCATTCTTGGACTTGGTTTTCCGCCTTTCCGCGGCGGGCCAT
>CAZEAH010000225.1:0-5745 GCA_964510075.1 uncultured Leptospirales bacterium
GTCCAGGTCCGCCCCGGTGATTGCTCCCAGTGACTTGAGCATCAGGTGTTTGTGCAGTTCTATTATATCGGTTACGGTCATGCGCGCGAATTCCAGCACTGCCGTGAATGGCCTGTCCGTGCGAGCGGTATCAAGCGCCGCGCGAAGGCGCTTGAGGCGCAGTATGGTATCGACCTCATAATCGAGAAACGCCTTCATCCCGCCCGCCGGCGGCACTCCCGTGCTCACCAGGTAGTTGAGATAATTGTATTTCTGGTGGAAGCTTCTTCTTCCGGCAAGCCTGCGGAGCACCGTCGAACGGACCTTCTCGGAACCCTGGAAGAGAGCCGTCATGTGCGCCGCGGAGAGGGAAGGGCGCAGGTCCAGAAGCGAGGCGCGGTCGGTCTCGGTGAGGGCGCGCGCGGCCGAAAAGTAATCGGCGAGCCTTTCCGCCGGGGCGTCGCGGAAGGCGTACATGAGACGGCGCGCGCGCGAACGGGAAAGCCTGTCGGCATGCGGCACGACCGCGTCGAAGAGGCTGATCTCGCGCGTGTCGATCGCCAGGTCGACGAGCGTGTCCAGATAGTACTCCCGGGGAAGGACCCGGCACAGGGCCAGGAACTCCACGGGCGCGTTCTTTCCCGAACGCACCCCTGCCGCTATGCGCTGAAGGCTCTCAACGGCAAAACCGTCCGCGTCCATTCCGGTTCCGGCAATCTCGCCACGGCGCGCCGTGAGGATCATCGCGGCGCGCCGCTCTCCTTCGAGGATCGGCGTGAAGTGCGCCGCAACGGCGTTTGCGCGCTCGTCGGGGGGAAGCGCCGCGGCGAGGCCGATCGCGCGCGCGCGGACCGACGGCGCGGGGTCGGCCAGGGCGTGCGAAAGGACCGCCACGATGCCCGCCGGGCGTCCCGTGGAGACCAGGTCGATCACCCGTTCTCTGGTTTCGACAGACAGCTTTCCGAAATGGGGGATGAGCCGAACGGCCTGTTCGATCGACGGCGCGTCGTTGAAGAAAGCCTCGGCGACGAATACGCTTTCGGCGTCGGAGCCCGCTTCGAGCGGGGGTGGTTCCGCGTTCGGCGGGGAAACGGTGTCCGCGCCGCGCGCGGCGCGGATCGACAGGCGCTTTCGAAGCGATCCCAGGTAGGCGCGGTTCTGGAATACCGTAAGAGAGAGATAGACCGCGCCGGCGAGAGCCGCAAGCGCATGGCCCGCGACCGGCGAAAGGTGCCCGTGGATAAGGAGGATACAGCCTCCGCCCGCGATCATGCCGAGCGGGCCCACAATACCGCCGATGAAGGATTTCACCTCGGCCATACGGTCGGAGGGGGAGGCCGCCATGATGATGTTGAAGGCCGGCGCGCGGAAGAGAATGCTCAGGTTCTTGCGAAAAAAGCGAAGGAGTACGCCGGCCGCCAGGCCCGGCCACGCGGCCGCCAGGGCGATGAAACCGAGAAAGGATACCGGATAGATTGCGTTGACCCGCGTGATCCCCGCGCCGCGGATAACGCGCGATACGACGAAGAGCTGAAGGAAGAGCGTGACGAGGTCAGAACCGGCGGTGTACACGCTTAAAAACGACGCGAGCTCCCTGCCGGAAGGGAAGGCGTCGTTGAAAATTCCGGCGAAATAGTACTCCGCGATCTGGTTGACGACCGACATGGCGAAGACCGCAAGCATCGACCATGTGAAGAGAGGATATCCGGCGGCAGCGCGCATCCTGCGCGCGAGCCTTTCGAAAAGGTGCATGTCCGGCAGAAGCTCGCCGCCGCGCCGGCCCGGGCCTCCCGCGCCCGGGGGCGGGCAGAGCAGCGCAAGCGGCACGAGCATGAGCGCGCCCAGGGACGCCCACAGCGCGATGCCGAACCGGGAGAGCTCGCCGGAGAACAGGCCGAAGATGAGCGTTCCCGCCAGAATCCCCCCGAGCTTTCCGCCGCCCATGAGGAAGGGGAGAATGCGGCGCGAGTTGCGGAGCGACAGGTAGCGGAAGACGAAGTTGAAGAAGTGCATATCGAGGAAAAAGGTGAAAAGATAGTTGCCAAGGTAGAGCGCGAACGGAAGCCAGCTTTCGCCGCGGAGGCGGTCGTGAGACGACGCGGCGATAAGGGCGCTGAAGAGCGCGATTAACGCGATATAGCCCCGGCGCGGCGGGACTTTCAGAATAAAGAGGTTGTAAAGGAGGCCGCCCGCGATGAGGGAGAGGCCGTTATAGACGAAAAAGCGGGAGAGTCCCGGCGCGCCGTAGGCCTTGAGGAAGAGCGTTTCGGCGTAGATCTGGCCCGTGGCGTAGAAACAGCCCGAAAGCAGGTACAGGGCGAAAAGCGGGACGGCATAGGCGAATTCGTCCTGACGGACGGAGAACAGACGCCATCCCGCCTTTCTGATGTCCATGTGCCGGGATGTCCCTTATTTGGCCATGCTGGCCTGTACGAACTCAAGGGTGGCCCTCACGTCCTCCTTGAAGAAGCAGCTGAGGCTCTCTTCCCAGTCGAGCTCGGCTATGGCCTTATTCATCCGCTCGGCGAGCGGTCTGCGGTAGAGGTTTTTAATGGGCGTGAACGCGCGGCCCGGATTGTCGATGAACAGCGACACCAGCTGCTTGGCGCGGTTGATGAGCTCCGTCTCCTCCACGATTTCGTCGACGATCTTTTTCTCGCGGGCCTGGTTGACGTCCATCATGCTTCCGAAGTAGACCAGGTCGCGGTAGTTCCTGTCGTCGGTCATGCTGAAACGGACGATTTCCCCCTGCGCCACGGCGAGCGGCAGGCCGATCTTGATCTCGCTCATTCCGTATTTGGCCTTGGGATTCGGCGTGGCGATTCGGTAATCGCAGGCCATGGCGATGATGAGCCCGCCGGCGACGGTGTGGCCGTTGAGCGCGGCAATGACCGGCTTTTTGCACATAAAGAGGTCCACGAGCACCGGCTCCTCGAGTTGTGTGAAGAACTCGGCGACCTCTTTCGGGTTATTGAATGAAAGGAACATGGGAAGGTCGAACCCGGAGGAAAAAAAGCGTCCCTCGCCGGTAAAGATGATGCCCTTGGGCGACGGGTTGTTGTTCACCTCGTTCAGTATTTCCCGCAGTTCGGTGTAGAATTCGGCGGTGAGCGAGTTGGTCTTGCCGTTCTCGATGGTCAGGATATAGATGTCGTCTTCGATTCTTTTTTTCAGCATGCTGAGCCTCCCTGTAGTATGTGGTCGAATATGCTGCCCGTCCCCGGTGACTTCGCCGGACTCCGCCCGTCACGACAGAACCGCCGCGCGGCCCTGTCCGGCCGCGTGTCTCCCACGGGCGACGGTGGTAGAAACGGGTACACTACCATTGCGCAAAGCGCTCTTTTCGATCATGTAAATTTTAAATATCACTCGTTTCGCGACAACCATAAAATAGGCGCCGGGCGTTTTTTTGATCTCCACGCAGGCCGCCGCGTCGGGCCGTGCGGCCTGTCGCCCGCACGAACTCTATTCATATATCTTCACAAAGAGCAATCAGCTTTTGCCGGGCATGGCCCGATGAGGCCAGGGTGTGGATGTCGCTCACAGCGGCGGGAGGTCGGCTCCGGCGGGCCTTCGCATCACCCCCGGAGACGTTTTTAGGAGGCCCGATGAAGCCGTCAGTACGCGACGGTCATGGCGCTCCCGACGGCCGGCGCCTGACCGTCGGGGATTATTTCGCGAACCTGCGCAGGCCGGGATAGCGCACGACGTAGTAAATCATCGCGTATCCCCTGCCGTCGATGTAGCGCTCGGGCGATCCGGCTTTAACCGGGTCGATGCCGGGACCGAACACCTCGGCCGCAAGCACCTGCGCGTTGAGGAGCGCGGCCTCGCGGGCGGTCCCCACGGCCTCGCCCGCCTCTGTACCCGGTTTCGGATACCCCTTGCAGATGATAACGTAGGTGTCGTTGTCTTTAAAATACTTCTTGATGAGCGTTCCGCCCGTCAAAGGCGCCGCCCTGCGGGCCGCGCGATCGGTCGCCGCGTCGACGACGGGTACGTTTTCGACCGTAGGCGTGTCCTCGATGATGGGCATTTTGCTTTCGTCGATGTATCCTTCGGGCTCCTTCATGACCTCCGCGGACAGCGGAAGAGCGGCCCATGCGATGAAAATTACGGTTATTGCGAGCGCGCCGTGGCGTTTCATGGTGTCACCTCTTCGGTCGGGTATTCGGTCCAGTTTTACCCGGGGAGTCGACGCCGTTCCCGGGAAAGAATCGTATAAATATAGGGAAAAGGTCGCGGATCGTCAAGTTTACGGGCGGTGAAAAGAGTGTAATTAAGAAAAGAAGATCGCCAAGGGAGTTCCGGCCTAACGGATTATGCGCCTGTAATCGGGCCCTTAAGTGCCGAACGCGGGAATCGCGATTTTTTTCGCTTTTGTGTGAAAAACTTTTATCATCGGGCCCTTCCCGTTCGTATTCCTTATGGGGGCCGTACGGTTGTTGTATTGGCCGAACACCGTTGCCGGTCGACCCGAGAAATATTACATCAGGAGATTTTAATGAAGATCAAGTACGCTTTTCTTTCGTGTGTTCTTTCGGTCGTATTCTGTTCATCCTCCCTCTTCGCCGGGGAGATCACGGAGGGGACCAGCTTCCAGATACTCGGTTAGGTCGGCATAGGATACGCCCACAATCCGGACATGTCGGACTGGACAAAGTGGCTGGCCGATGACCTGGCGAGTGACCTCAACACCATCGTCGGCTCTAACTCGTTTAAATCGGACAACACCTCGGCGAACGTGGCCTTCGGCGGGGAGCTTGAGCCCAGGCTTTTTATCGGTTCCGTGGGTTTCGGCGCGGCCGGGGGATTCTATACGGCCAACGCGGAATCGAAGGTCGAATCGAAAGCATGGTCGGATTCGGCCACCTACAGCCTGAGGCTCAACGTGATCCCGATAACGGGAACCCTGTATTATCGCACGGCGATGAGCGACTCCGGTTACCTTGTGTTCGGTGCGGGAGCGGGGTATTACATGGCGACGATGAAAATGGAAATAGAGGACAAGGTTTCGGTCGGTCCTGATTTCGGCGATTCAATGACGTTAAAGAATACCGCCATCGGCTATCACGCGAAGATCGAATACAACCATGTGCTGTCCGGTTCGGCCATTATCTACGGGGGCCTGCTTGGCCGATATGTCGAGTTCGATAAATTCGAGAAGGACGGCGTCTGGCTTGTCAACAAGGACGGTTCCGAGCTTACCGCCGGCCTTACCGGCCTGAGCGTATACTTCGGGTTCGGCCTGGCTCTCTGACGGGCAATTTCGCTTCGGCGGCTGCGCCGGTTCATTGAGCCGGAGCCGCCGGCGAAACATTCAACTCCCGTCTTGGTAAAGATCACGATTTCGATAGAGGATGTTATAATGGTTAAGAGTGTAACCTTAAAGACGATTGTACCCGCCGTTCTGTGCCTTATGGTGCTTGGCGCGCGCGAGGTTTCCGCGCTCAGCGTCGGAATATACGGCCAGTATAAGACCGCCGCCGCGGAAATACACAGCCATTACATGGATCCCGATCCGATGTTACTGGGCTGGGAGGAGGACGCGGATGCCGAACGAAGCTTTTTCGGATTCGGACTGTTGCTGGACACTGCCGTGGCAAAGGACACATTGTTCAACTACCGGCTCCAGCTTGGAATAGCGTCCGGCAGTATTTCGATCGATGGTACGCAGTACAGTAAATCCATCGGCCTGACCGAATATCATATGTATCACTCGTTCGGTTTCGGGATTGTGCGCACCGACGGCCTTCGCCTGTGGAT
>CAZEAH010000226.1:0-5727 GCA_964510075.1 uncultured Leptospirales bacterium
GACTACCTAAAACCGCGAAGAAAGGCAGCTTAACCTATTAATTTAAACTGCTACCCTATAGTGTAATAAGGAATTGTATATATGTTTTAACGGTTTCAGTTTCATAAATTTTCATAAACAGAGTCGCCCCGAAGAAGCCACCCGAGGGCGCCATCTATTACGGGCCATAAAGGCGCGACGCCCGTTTTTGCCGGGGTTTCCCCGCGGCGGACACCGGGCCCGTCCCGCGGTTAAAAAATATCTTGACGTCGCGTCGAGCGGCGGCTCATCATACGCCCGACGCCGAGGTTTATATAATGAGAATCATTCCACAGCTGATCAGCGACATAAGCATCCTCAGAATAGAAGGCTCTCTCTCCAACGAGAACCTGCAGGACCTCGAAGAGGTGGTGCGCGGGCTTCAGGATAAGAAACGAAGCATCATCCTCGACCTCTTCGAGGTCGGCTTCATCTGCAGTTCGGCCCTCAGCCTGCTTTTGAGCGCCACAAAGAAGGCCCAGAAGGACAACCTGCACTTCGTGATAGCCGGACTGAACGAAGACATAAAGAAGCTCTTTGCCGTCACCGAACTCGACAGGCACCTGGTGCTCTTCGACAGCCTCGAAAAAGCGACCGAGCATCTTGAAAAAAGCAGATAGAACCGCGCCGTCCGCACTTCCGCTATCTACGGCATCATGAAAATCATAGCCTGCCTCGGCAACCCCGGCAAAAAATACCGCAAAAACAGGCACAACATCGGCTTTCTGCTTGGGGAATCGATCGCCCGCCTGGCGGGCCTTTCGCCCGGCAAAAAGCAATTTTCCGCCTCGACCGGAACGGGTACGATGGCGGGGGAGGCGGTCCTCTTTCTTTTCCCCGATACCTTTATGAACAACAGCGGCGTCTCCGTCCGTGCCGCCCTCGATTACCACCGCGAATCCGCCGATAATCTCATTGTCATACACGACGAGATCGAACTTCCGTTCGGCGAGATGAGGACAAAGTTCGGCGGCGGCCACAAGGGGCACAACGGACTTCGTTCCATCATTCAGCACACGGGCACGGCGGATTTCCATCGTATCCGCTTCGGAGTCGGCAGGCCGCCGCACCCCGACATGGCGGTGGCCGACTATGTGCTTTCCGACTTCACGGCGGAAGAGCTCGCGCGCATCGATGAGACCGTACCCGGCGTATTCGACGAGCTCGTTCGACTGATCGAAGCCTGATCCGGGCCTTTCACCTGATGGCGAATATGCCTTGACGGAACCGCTATGATGCTTGCAGAATAGGGCGTGCGCCGCAGGAATGGTCGACGCGTGGCGCATGACCGGAGGTTCCCATGAAAATACTCGTTCCGCTCGCCGAGGGCTTTGAGGAGATCGAAGCCGTAACGATAATCGACGTGCTGCGCCGCGCCGGTCTCGACATTACCGTAGCGAACGTCGGAGGCAACCCGGTACGCGGCTCGCACGCCATCGCCATCAGCGCCGACGAGCCGCTTTCGCGCCTGAGTCCGGGGGACTTCGCCGCCATAGCCCTGCCGGGAGGCATGCCCGGCAGCGAGAACCTGCGAAAGAGTGAACCGGTCATATCGTTCGTCCGCGACATATTCGGAAGGGGCGGTGTCACAGCGGCGCTCTGCGCGGCGCCCATGGTGCTGGGATACGCCGGGGTGCTGAAGGGCAGGAAAGCGACCTGTTATACCGGCTACGAGGGTACAATGGAGGGCGCGATCCCGACGGGCGCGCCCGTTGAGGTCGACGGTACCATCATCACCGGCAGGGGTCCCGGCTGCGCCATCCCCTTCGCGCTCGCGCTGGTCGAGGCGCTCGCCGGGAAAACCGTTATGAAGGAACTGCGTGACGCCATGCAGGTATACTGGATGTAGCCATGGCGCTGGAAACCGGAAAGAAGAGCGTATTCAAGGCGGGCGCCTACATCTATATAGAGGGCGACGAGGACCCCAACGATATCTATATCGTGGAGAAGGGCGAGGTCGGCCTGCACGGCAACAACGACCGGATCAAGCTTCACAAACCGCTGGTGCGCCAGGGGGAGGTGTTCGGTTTCACCTCCACGCTCTGCAGGCGCCCGCGCATGGAATCGGCCATAGCGCGCAGGGACTCGGTCATCATCACCCTCAAGCGCGAGCGCTTCATCGAGCTCGTCCAGCAGAACCCGAAGGTGGCGATCAAGATCCTCAACTATTTCGCCAACGAGCTTCGCACCTACAACGAGATGATGTTTTCGCTCGACCCTCCCGACGACGACTTCATTTCGGACGAGACCAGGCTATTCGACCTGGCCAGGCACTACCGCCTGTCCGGCAGGCCGGATTACGCGCGCCACATCATCGAGAGCTGCGCGCGGCAATACCCGGACGGCGCGCACGCGGGCGAGGTGCGCGCGATGCTCGAGGAAATGCGCGGTTCGAACGCGCCGCAGCCGGCGGGCCCCCTTGTCAACGGCTCGTCCCTTGTCTACCGCGACGGTCAGATGATATTCGCCGAGTTCGAGAAGGGCGAAGACCTTTTCGTCATAAAGGAAGGAAGGGTAAAGATCGTCAAGGTCGGGGGCGGCCAGGAGATCCTGCTCTCAGTCCTCAAGGACGGAGATATCTTCGGCGAGCTGGCGATCATCTCGAACAAACCGCGCAACGCGACCGCGATCAGCATGGGCACCACCACCCTTCTCTCTATAAAGAAGGATAACTTCGCCGAGATCCTGGGCAAATCGGCCGCCATGGCCAGTAAGATATTCATGGCGATCAGCCAGCGCATTTGGTTCACCTACATCCGGCTCGAGTCGAAGGTCTACGCTCACCCAATAACGAGGATTTACGCGTTTCTGGAAAACAAGCTGCTCGAAGACCGCATATCGCTGAAGAGCACAAAGCCCGTTACGCTCACCTTCGGCATCGACGAGCTCCTTCGCATGTCGGCCATCCCCGCCGCGCAGAGCGAAAAGGCCATGGGCGTGCTTCTTGACGATCCGAACCTGGAGTTCAACTTCGGCCAGGTCTTCATCGACAATCCGAGCGTGCTCTCCACCAAGGCCAAATTCTACCGTTCCCGCGACCACATCGCCTCCTGGGACGACGACGCGCCGTCCAGAAGGGAGCCCCGGCGGATGAGCGACCGGACCCGCGAAAGCGTCGAAGAGGCCGCTCCCGCAGAGACCGGCATGCCGGAGGAGGGAGCCGACCCGACCTCTTCGCCGGAATTTTCCGATGGGGCCGACGCGCACGGCGGTAAAACCGAACGGGACGACTCCCTCAGGCTCCCCTCGGAGGAGATAAGCTTCGACTGAGGTCCCTTCAACCGGCATAGCGCTACATATGACATATTACCCAATATATGTTATTATATAATATGTCATCACTCTTTACAATTAAAACATTATAATTTTAGATGTTATTCTTGACATAACCTTCACTTTTCCCCCAATCACAGCCGTGCGCCCGTGCCGCCATCCGGGGGCGGCCTTCGGCGCGCAATTCGAACATCGTTACGGAAGGCGTTATGAACAATCTCTACGATTTCTACGTCTCCCGTCGTGACGCGCACGGCGAGAGGATACTTTTCGACAACCGGACCACCTACGCCGGAGCGGTCGATGCCGCCATGGCGAGGGCGGCCTTCCTCGGGAGGAAGGGACTGGGCAGGGGCGACGTTATCGGAATTCTTGCGGGCAACTCCGCCGACTGGTGCATAACCTACATGGCGATAACAATGCTGGGGGCGATCGCGCTCCCTCTGGACACAACCCTCGCCCCGGCGGACTACGCGCGGATGCTCCGTGAGGTCGGGGCGAAGGCGGTGTTCATCTCCGATGACTTCCGCGGCCTGGTGCGCGGCGTTTCAGTTTTCGGCGTGGGGGAGGGCCGATCGACCGGCGACCCGCGCGGCTTCCGTCCGGTCCGGGTGGGCCCGGACCACACGGCGTCCTACCTCTTCACCTCGGGCACGACGGGCAGGGCGAAAATCGTTGCGCTCTCGCACGCCAATCTCTTTAAAACGGCCATCGCGACCTCCGAGTACCTGGGCCTGGACGAGAGGGACCAGTTGCTGTGTATTCTCCCGCTCTATCACGCCTACGCCTTCGTCGCCAATTTCATCGGCCCCTTCGCAGCCGGAAGCTCCCTGGTCTTCCAGCCGTCGCTCAAGGGCCCCGACATCATGCGGAGTCTCGCCGAGAACCGCATCACCATCTTCCCCGCCGCCCCTCAGTTGTGGGAGCTCTTTCTGGACGGCATACTGAACCGGGTTAAGGCCGACTCACTTTTAAAATATCGCTTCATGCTTTTCATGCTCGCCGCGGCCCCGGCCCTGCGCGCCATGGGCCTGTCGGCCATTCCGCGACGGGTATTCGCGCCCGTGCGCGCGCTCTTCGGCGGCTCCATGCGCTTTTTCATATCCGGGGGCGCGCCGCTCAAACGGTCGTATTTCAACCGGTACAACCGGATGGGCCTTACGGTGATCGAGGGCTACGGCCTGACCGAAACCACGGGGCCCGTGTCGATCTCGCACCCTGAAGACAACCGCGCGGGCTCGGTCGGGCCGCCGATGCCGGGCAACGAGGTGCGGGTGAAGAACATCAACGCCGACGGAATCGGAGAGCTGTGGATACGCGGCGACGCCGTGATGAAGGGCTATTATCGCAATCCGAAGGCGAACGCCGAGGCCTTCGACTCCGAAGGCTTTTTCAACACGGGCGACCTCGGGCGTGTCGACGAGAAGGGCCGTATTCGCGTCACCGGCCGCTCGAAGAACGTGATCGTCCTGGACTCGGGGAAGAACGTGTATCCGGAGGAGATCGAAGAGGCCCTTAAAACCTCCGGACACATCGCGGAGGCCGCCGTTTTCGGGCGCACGATCGGCGGCAGAGAAACGGTCTTCGCGGTGGCGGTGCCGGGCGTAAGAAGCGCGGATGCCTTCGAACGTATCGCCTGCGAGATCGCGCGAATCAATGCGGGCCTCCCCCCGCACAAACGCGTGATGGGCTTCGCCGTTTCGTTCGACCCTCTCCCCCGCAACTCGACACGCAAGGTGCTTCTCGACGAGGTGCGCCGCAGGCTCGACCTGGGCGATTACCAGACCTCGGCCGCCGGCGCGCCGGTGCTCAGAAAGGCCCTGGAGGGTGCCACGCCGCGCGACCGGCAGATCGTTGAGGCCGTGAGGGAAGCGCTCGGCGCGAAGACCCTGTACGCAGGCTCCGCGCCGGCGGACTTCAGCATCGATTCGCTGGGGATGATCGAGCTCGTGGTGCGCCTCGAGGAGACGCTCGGCATCGAGATCGACCCGGAGAGGCTCCGTTCGGCGCGCACGCTCGAGGAGATGATTGCCCACCTTTCATCCTGCCCTCCGCGGAAGGGCCCCTCCATCGACGAGACCATCCTCCGCGGGGAAATAAGCACCCGCGCCGCGGTCTTCCGCAATCCGCTGAACGAGCTCTTCCTGCTCGGGGTGCGCGCCGTCTCTCGCGTATGCTGGGACCTGCGCGTCGACCACGGCGAGCGTCTGGCGGCCGACAACGCCGTCATCATCGCCAACCATCAGTCGAATCTCGACGTGCTGTGGATACTCTCGTCCCTGCCCTACCGCTCGCGCCGGAACGTGTACCTCATCGGGAAGAGGGAACTCTCGTTCCTTAAATACATCTTCGTCGGCGCGCCGGTCATATTCGTGGAGCGGGGCGGCAACGTCATCCCGACGCTCAAGGCGGGCGCCGACCTGCTCAGGCAGGGGT
>CAZEAH010000227.1:0-5723 GCA_964510075.1 uncultured Leptospirales bacterium
TTCCCAGGCCGGCCATGCATCGCGCCTGATTGAGAAGGAGCCTGACATAGAGCCTTTTCGACGGCTGTTTGAGAGCGCGTTCCAGCGCCGCCGCGAAACCGGCCGACGCCCGTGAGTACAGCCGGACTATTTCACTGTCTCTTCCATACGTCAGCCGGGCCTTTTCGACCCTATTCGACGGGTCTTGTAATGTACGCCCAGCGAGCAGCTCGGCCCGGTAGAACCTTAGCACGGCCAGGGCCACATCCACGTCGTAATGCACCTCGGCCGTTTCTTCCGCCACCTTCCCCCTCAGGGCCTCAATTTCGGCGGCCTCGGGTTTTTTGCGCAGGGCCTTCGCCTCCGATTCCAGACGCCTCGTTTCCGAGGCGAGGCGCCGCGATTCATATCCGTTTCTGAATGCGCCGATGCGCTCGACAAGTCCGCCGATATCGGCGAGCGGATCGTCGAGACCGAGAGAGTTTTCGGCCATAAAGGCGTACAGGTTCGCGAGATTGATAATGGCGACGAAGGCACCCTCAAGGTCGTCGACCCTGGGGTCAGCCGCAAGCTCCCATGCGCGCGTGAACGCGTCGCGGGCCGCCCCGTATTCGTGCAGAAGGAACCGGCAGTAACCGATATTGTTGACCGTGCGTATCCGCGTTTCGTTGTCGACCTTGCCGGAGCGCCTGCCGAGCAGTTCGAGCTTTCGTTCCAGGAAGCGGATTGCGGAGCGGTAATCGCCCGTGCCGTAATAGGCCTCCTCCTGCAGGGAAAGATTGAGCAGGCGCTTGTTCATGGTGTCGAGTTCGTTGAAAATGCGGTTCTCGCCTATCACCGCCACGTCGCTGCCCAGGTCCCACAGCGGAAACGGCCCTATGCCCAGGACCTTTACCTTAAGGTGATATTTTCTCTCCGCGTCATCATACCGGCTCAGGGCGGATTCGGCCATATCGAGATAGGAGAGCGCCGTGTCGATATCGCCGAGACGCCGATAACCGTAGGCGATCTCCTGAAGATAACGGGCCCTGTCGACCTTTACCCGGTTGGCCGCCGCGAAATCCAGCGCGCGGGTGAACCAGTCGATAGCCTCGGCATGCCTGTTCTCCATCCTGGAAAGCAGGCCGAAGAAGCGGTAGAGATCCACTATCTGGGTGCGGTACCGGCGGAGGTTTCTTCCGGACGCCATGGTCTGATAGATGTACAGGGTCTTGCTCATCTCCTCCCTGGCCCGGCCGTAACGGCCGTCCTGCCAGTAGCAGTACCCGAGGTGATAGTAGAACAGCGCCTCTTCGATACGGGTGGAGAAACTCCTTTTAAAGCGGGCGGCCAGTTCGTAATGACGCAGCGCCCGCGGATAGTTGTTCAGAAGAAAATAGGTGTTTGCGATGTTCAGATGGAGATTGCCCTCTTTGCCCGGGTTCGCGGTCTCGTCGTTCATCTCAAGAGCCTTCTCATAGAGCCCGATGTTCCCCTCCCACAGGTGGCGCGGAAAGAATTCCGAGAAGAGCCGCTCGTTCGTGCCGCCGGTCCGGCGCAGGTCGTCCCTGCGCCGCAGGTCCACGTACTGCGCGATCCAGCCCTTCAGCATGTACGGGTCGATGAAGGTATCGTCGATAAAAAGGGCCCAGTCGAGCTCATTGACCGATTTCCTGAACTGTCCGAGCATCGTCTTAAGGCCGCCGCGGCCCAGTACCGAGGAAACCGCACCGTCGCCCTGCCGCTCGGCGGCAACTCCCATTTTGGCGTAGATATAACCGAGCCCGAAGATATGCGCCTTGTCGAAATCCATGCGCGCAATGGGGAGGTGCTTTTCGTATTCCTGCTTGAGATCCTCGAGCGCCTCCGCACCTCCCCCCTTCCACTCGTCGAACGCGTCGATGTACAGTACATGCGCGCGCGCGCCGTATTCGTTGTAGATGTCCTCAAACCTCTTCTTGAGGTGCAGTGAGGTCAGGAGCCTGACATACTTTTTATAGATCCCCACGGCCTCGCCGTAATCGACCGCCAGTTCCGCCCGCTCGCCGAATTCCTCGTATTGGTCGATGAGCCTGTTCACCACCGAAGGAAAGTCCCGCTGTTTCCATGACAGAACATAGCCGTTGGCGACGGCGGCGTGCAGGGACTCACGCTCGGTGTAGTTATTCTCGCGTCCCGCGATATCGCCGAGCAGCACGCTGCTCCGGTAAAAGACGACATCGCTTTTTCGAACGGTCTTAAGCGACTCCTGAAGGCGTCGCTTCGCTTCGGTGAGATCCCCCCGGTCGAAATGTGCCTTTCCGGCGGCATAGAGAAGAAGGCCGGGGAGCATCCTGTTGTCGCGGTAGCGCATCATCATGTTTCCCGAAAGGGCGAGGCGGCGCGAGGCGTCCGGCTCGTTGTCGAAGAGGTCGAGTATCCGCACCATCGCGTCGTTGCGAAGATAGATGTAGCTCGAATCGAGCACCGCGATGAACGACGGATGGATCTCCTCCGAAAGTTTCGCGCTCTCCATCACCGCGAGCTTGTAATGTATGTAGAATATTCTGCCGTATTCCGGATGGTTTTTAATGATGTCCCGGTACACAGCGGCGGAGGCGGAACGGTTCCCCTGGCGTTCGTACTCGTCGGAGAGGTCCTCCTTGAGATAGGGAACAAACGCGGCCCTTCCCGGCGACCCCTGCATGCCCGAAAGCGCCCCGGTGATTATCCGCTCACCGGGCCTGCCCGCCAGAATTTCGCCGACGTACTCGCCCAGAACCGATCGATAATCGTCCCGGTCCCTGGAGAGCGCGGAAAGAACTCTCCGAATCCTCTGGGCCTCGCTCATTCTTCCCATCCGCTGGTTTATACGCGCGGCCTCAACCAGGGAGCGCGCCACGAATGCGACCGACTCGGCGTCCTTAGCCGAACCGAAGAAATGCAAAACCCTCTCGAGCGCCATCAGGTGGCGTTCGGTGTCGTCATACTCCTGCAGGTATTTTTCCGCCAGCTCGAACTGACGCCGGGCGTTCTCGCGTTTCGGGATTATCCCGTAATCGGGAATGATGTTGACGTTGATGTTGCCGCCTGCCTGTTCGGAATACACCAGGATGCCGTCGAAGACCGGCGACCAGCGGGGCGAGAACGATGAGAGCGAGGACGCCGTGAGCGGATATTCCGTGCCCGTCGATATCCGCCTGTACTGAAGAACGGAATTGTCGCCGGGGTCCAGCCTGCCGTTCCCGTTGGTGTCGCGTGAGATGAGCGTGTACACGATTTCGTCGTTTCCCCGCAGGAAGGTCGGGTGCATCTCTATGGCGGGCCCCGAGGTTATGCGCTTTTCCTCTCCCGATGCGAGGTCTACCGTGTAGATATCCCCTCCGGATCCCTCCTCGCGATACGAAACGAAAGCGATCGTCCGCCCGTCGCTCGAGAAACGCGGCTGTGTACCCCCGCCCCGGGTAAGCTGTCGGAGACCGCGGCCCCGGCGGTCCATCAGCCAAATGTTCTCGTCCCCGCCGCGCGTGGAGGAAAACGCGATAAGCGCGCCGTCCGGAGACCAGCAGGGAGTGGCGTCCTTGACGATCCGTATGGTACCCGAGGCGGGGTCCTGGTACTGGGTGAGATTCGCCGCCTCCGATGATGGACGCACGTCCTTCCAGCCCGAGGCGCGGGCGCTTTTTATCAAAGCGCCGGGTTCCAGCCTCATCACGTAGATGTCGCCCTCCGGGTCCTCCCTCTGTGAAACGAACGCGAGGTGTCTGCCGTCCGGCGAAAGCGCCGGCGAGAAATCCCTCGAGGGATGGTCGGTGATTCGCACCGTGGTGATATCGGTGAGCGAGCGCAGGTAGATGTCGAAGTTGCCCCGATCGCGGTCGGAGGTGAAGAAAAACAACAGACCGTCGGGAGTAAAGACGCCCTCGGTCTCGATCGACTGCTCGATCGTTACGGGCACCGACCTGCCGACCTCCGTACGATATTCCTTTCTGAGGATCTCGCCGTAACTGAAGAGCACTTCGGGAACAGAACCGTCGTCGCAGGCGGCAAGAGAAAGGACCGTCGCGAAAAACGCGGCGCCGCACCGTTTTATCGCCCGTACCGTCATTTTTTCCGGATCCATTTTCCCGTCTTCTCCTGGACCCAGTCGTTCTTCCGGGCCAGTGCCGCCTGCTCTTCCGCGAAGGCCGCGCCGAAAGCGTCCACATCGCGCCGCGACGGCTCTCCCGCACCGGCCCGTGCCACGCTCCGCTCGAAGATGGTCCTTCTGGCGGCGTTCTCGTCCTCGAGCACCCGCACAAGGGCCGCTTTTTGCGCGGCGTCCGACTCGTACCTCTTCTGCGGCAGGTACACGGCAAGCCCGGTGCTCGCTTCACCCACGGCGCCCTCGTCCTTGTAGGCACGTATTTTCGCCTCGTTGAACTCGCGTATCTTCACCGCGCGCAGAAGCGCCTCATCGCCCCCCATCACGACCGAGGGACCCCGCGAGCGCGCAACGTCGGTCTTCACCGAGGAAACGACCCAGGCGTCGCGCTCGAGCTCGCGGTAGTCGCCCACGATCTGGCGCTCGATAACGGTTTTCTCACCGGTCAGGTGAATGTCCGGCGGCGAGATCTCGAGGCAGCTGGGCACGTCCGCGATGCAGCTTTTCCCGCTCGCGCATCCCGTCGCCGCCGCGATCGCCGCGAGCGCGGCGAGCACGCACAGGCGCGTTTTCATTGCTCCACCTCCCTGACCTTTCGCAGGTATTCCTGTATCGGCATCCGGTCGAACTCCACCTTTTCATCCTTCACGCCGAAGAGGTACCCGATGGTCCTGCGCGAGAAGCCGACGGTGGCGTACACCAGCCCTCTGTCGAGATTGAAGTTGAAGTTCTTCACGGTCATCGAATTGTCCACCGCGAACTGCGCGACACCGCCCAGCTTGGATTTACCCTTTTCCGTGGATAGTCCCTTGAGCAGGCGGTTGGCGAACTTTTCGCCTATTTTATAGATATTGATGTAGCCCTGCGCCGAGAGCTCGCGGTCTATGTCCACTCCCTTGCCGCTGAAATTCGCGTTGAGTGAGAGCTCCGCGTCGCGCGTCTTCTTCCGCTGATCGGGATCGTCCAGCCTGCCGATGTCGACGTTGGTCACGTCGAGCGCCATGCGGAATTCCATGTTCCGGGGCTTCATGTCGGCGAGGTTGAAAAGGATGTTGCGGCCGTACAGGGAGCCTTCCAGCACGTAGGCGCGCATGACCGGAATCTCGAAGGTGTTCTCCCGGAAGAACATGAGCGCCGAGAAGTCTTTCAGGTACTGAAAGCTGATGTCCCGCGCCGGGTGCTTCGCGCGGATCGAAGCGATCGTAAAGTTGGCCTTTTCCCTGAAGTTCTCGTTCGAGATGAGCATGCTCTTGTCGGTCGCTATGCGCGACTCCCCCCGGTACCGCGGGGTAAAATAATATTCGAAGGGAAAGTCCATGTTGAGGTCGTCCACAAAGACGCGCTCTTCCGCGTTCTGCGCGAAAAAGTGACCGATCTTTATCGAGCCGTAGGCCTTGCCGTCCTTCATGTCGCCCTTCACCGCGGCGCCGACGTCGATCAGCCCCTTTACCTTCCACGGACCGTACGCCGCCGCGAATTCCGGCGCCGCGAGCCTGATCGAGAGTCTGAGGTCGGAGTCGGAGATGGGCGGCGTTTTCAGGTCGACGGTGCCGCGCGCGTCGACGCTGAGGCCCTTGGCCTCGCTCGCAAGGCGCAGGCGTTTGAGCGATACGCGTTTTGCAGTGTCGTCCTGCTCCAGGTC
>CAZEAH010000228.1:0-5719 GCA_964510075.1 uncultured Leptospirales bacterium
AATACGCGGCCGCCCTCTTCGAGGAGTCGCCGTTCAACACCTACAGCGGCCCGGAGAAGCCTGAGCTGCTCATCATCACCTCGAGCGCCTGCACGCTGTACAGCCGCGAGGCCGTCTCCGTGCTGGGGTGTGCCGACCGCGTGGGTATTCTTAAGCTGGGCACCACCTGGCCGCTCCCGCCTGAGTGCATTAAAAAGCGCCTCGCCAGCGCCGGGAAGATCCTCTTCGTCGAGGAAGTACTCCCCTTTATCGAGGAGAACGTGAAGGTCCTCGCGGCGGAGCACGCCGACGAACTCGGAGTGAAGAAGTTCCACGGCAAAAACGACGGCAGCATCCCTTCCGTCAACGAGCTCAATCCCGACCTCGTGGCGGCCGCCGTCGCACGGATTCTCGGCTTGTCCTACGCACCGATCGATCCCGAATGGGAACGAAGGGCGCAGATTCTCGCCTTCACGAAGGCGCCCAACCGCGAGCTGACCTTCTGCCCCGGATGCCCGCACCGCGCCTCGTTCTGGGCGATCCATAACGCGCTGCAGCTCGACGGCCGCGACGGCTTCGTGTGCGGCGATATCGGATGTTATACGATGGCGATACTGCCCTGCGGATTCAGCTCGCTGAAGACCGCGCATTCCATGGGATCCGGAATTGGCATCGCCTCGGGCTTCGGCAAGCTCGCGGACTTCGGCATGGGCCAGCCGGCCATGGCAGTGTGCGGCGACTCGACCTTTTTCCACGCGGCCATCCCCGCGCTCGTCAATGCCGTACACCACAAATCCGACGTCATTCTCGCAGTCCTCGACAACAGCGGCACCGCCATGACCGGGTTCCAGCCGCATCCAGGGCTTTCGGTCGACGCCATGGGTAACGACGTGCCGAGGATCGACATCGCCGGAGTCTGCCGCTCGATCGGCGCGCGCGTGGAGGTTAGCGATCCATTCGACCTGGAGGAGACGCGGGAAAAGCTCCTTTCCATGATTGAGGACGGTTCCGGCGCGCGCGTGCTCATCCTCCGCCAGATCTGCGCGCTGTCCCCCGAGCGGAAGGGCAAAAAACGCTTCGACATGCGCGTCGACGAAACCGCCTGCATCGGCGAGGAATGCGGCTGCGGACGATTCTGCACGCGCGTCTTCCGCTGCCCGGGACTGGTATGGGACAGGGAGAAGGGAAAGGCCCGGATCGACGAGGTCATCTGCGCGGGCTGCGGCGTGTGCGCGGGCGTCTGCCCGTCGGGCGCGATCATCAGAACGGAGGTGGCCTGACATGGCGATGGAACTGGCAAAGGATCCGTACAACATAATCATCACCGGCGTGGGCGGCCAGGGCAACGTGATGGCCTCGCGCATGCTGGGCGGCATTCTGGCGGCGAAGGGCCTGTACGTAACGATAGGCGAAACCTTCGGCGCGTCGCAACGCGGCGGCTCGGTAATGAGCCACCTGCGCGTCTCGCGCTCCTCGGCCTGGAGCCCGCAGATACCCAAGGGCGGGGCCGACCTGGTCGTGGCGCTCGAACCGATAGAAGCGCTCCGTGTAATGCCCGGCTACGGCAATCCGGGTACGCGCGTGCTCGGCAACACCCGCCCGGTCTACCCGGTGCAGGTAATCGCGGGGGAATTTTCGTATCCCTCGCTCGACGAGTTGAAGGACGCGCTCGCGCAGCTGACGGAGGGGGCCCGCTTTATCGACGCCACCGACGAGGCGATCGCGCTCGGCAACCCGATCCTGGGCAACGTCGTCATGCTCGGAGCGGTCGCCGGGCTCGACGTGCTCCCCTTCGACGAAAGTGATTTCGATGCGATGATCAGAACGAGCGTTCCGGCGGGCAAGGTCGAGGTCAACATGAAGGCCTTCAGGCGCGGCGTGGAACTGGCGCGCCCGATCCATTGAGACTCCATGATACGACGGCGCACCCGGAAGGCGACAGAAAGGGTGCGCCGCCGCTATCGCGTGAGGACACCATATATTCTGAGAAGAATCACACTATTATGAAGAAACCCGGCAGCCGGAATATTTTCGACAATGCGGATTTTCCGATAAGCCTGGTGCGAAAAAACTTCTTCTACGGCACCGGCTACGATATTGCCGGACTCGCGGAGAAGCCGCTCGTCGGGATAGTAAACTCGCAGACCGACATCAATCCCGGCCACATGCACCTGAACACGCTCACCGTCTCGGGGCAGACGATCGGCGACATCGTGAGCGTCGCGCAGGTTACGGACGTAAAGGTGATCCCCGACCGGAACTCCCCCTTCTTCCCGGAGGGCGGGACCGTGGTGCTCTTCGGAAGCCTGGCTCCGGAGGGCGCCGTGGTGAAGCAGTCGGCGGTCGCGAGGGAGTATCTGTCGTTCACCGGGAAAGCGAGGGTTTTCGAGTCGGAGCACGACTGCCTTGCGGCCATACGCGAGAAGACGATCCAGCCGGGACAGGTGGTGGTCATCCGGAACGAGGGACCGCGCGGCGGCCCCGGCATGCCCGAGACCCTCGCGGTCACGATGGGGCTCGAGCTCTCGGGCGTGAAGGGGGTGGCGCTCATCACCGACGGCCGATTCTCGGGCGCGACGGCGGGCCCCTGCGTGGGACACGTATCGCCCGAGGCGTACGCGCTCGGCCCGATCGCGGCGCTCCGCGAGGGTGACGAAATAGTCATCGATATACCGGGGCGAAGGCTCGAGGTAGCACTCCCCGACGGCGAAATAAAAAAGCGCCTCGAAGGATGGAAGGCCCCCGAGCGCGATGTCCCGGCGGGATACATGCGGCGCTACAGAAGGCTCGTCTCGTCCGCGGCGAAGGGCGCCGTACTTGACTGACCGCTTGTGAACGCACATCGACGCACGAGCGTGCCGCCGATGAAACACATACAGAGGTGAACACATGACAAACGATAGCCCGAAGGAATTCACCGTCAGCCGTTTCAGCGCGTACTACATCCTTATCGTCTGCTGCCTGCTCTACATGGTCAACTACATGGACCGGCAGGTCTTCGCCGTGGCCGTGGAGCCAATGAAGCTCGAGCTCGGCCTCTCGGATTCACAGATGGGCGTCATCCAGACCTGTTTTCTGATGGGCATGGCGCTCTTCGCCTTTCCGGCCGCCTACATGGTGGATCGCTGGAGCCGCCGCAAGGCGATCAGTCTCATGGCACTGCTGTGGAGCGCCTTTACCTTCATTACGGGGCTCGGGAAAAGCTTCACATCGGTGCTCGTACCGCGCGTGCTCGTCGGAGTCGGCGAGGCGGGGTTCGCCTCCGGGGGGACGCCGCTCATCGCGGCGGCCTTCCCGCAGGAAAAGCGCAGCCGCGTGATGGGCATCTTCAACCTGTCCATACCGCTCGGCTCGGGCCTGGGGATGATCCTGGGAGGAAGCATCGCGAAGACCTATGGCTGGCGCGTGCCCTTCTACGCCTTCGCCGTTCCCGGTCTCATGCTGGGGGTGCTCGCGCTCTTCATGAAGGATTACAAGACCGTCCGGCATCTCGACGGCACGGGCAGGCGCATCGGCTTCTTCTCGGCCGCGGTTTCTCTCTTTCGCATACCGACGTTCAAATGGCTCTATTTCGGCTTCGCCATGCAGAACGTCATGGCCTTCTCGTTCCTCTCGTGGGCCCCGGCCTACGTGATGCGGGTGCAAAGCGTCGACGCGGGAAAGGCCGGAATGACCGTGGGAATCATTGGCCTCATGGCCATCTTCGGCTCGATACTAGGAGGCATATGGGCCGACCTGTGGCAGAAAAAAAACGAGCGCGGCCGTATGCTGACCTGCGCCACGGGGCTCATCATCGCCTCGGCGCTGTATTCGTTCAGCGTGATCAATGAATTCACCGGGATCGGCTTCACCGTCGGGATAGTGTTCGGCATCTTCCTGGCGGTCGGCATTCCTGCGACGAGCGCCATCAGCCAGGACGTCGTGCCGCCCAGCCTGAAAGGCGTCTCCTGGGGCATGAACGTCTTCTGCATGTACGTTCTGGGCGGGGGATGGGGCCCCATGGCGGTAGGCGCCATCTCTGACGCCGTTGGCGGCGGGGCGCACGGGCTCAAAGTGGGGCTGTTGTTCAGCACGCTTGGCGGTATCGCCGGCGCGCTGTGTTACCTGACGGGATCCCGGCATTACGCCGCCGACATGGAGAAAGTCAGGGGCCTGGTGATGGAGGCCGAATGATTCGGCTTACCCGCGCGGCGGCCGAGCGAATGCCGCGCGCTGATTATATCTTAAGGAGGATCGGCAAATGGCAACCGCGAAAACCAAAAAGACAGTGAAACCCGCCCCGCGCGCGCGAACGGGCAAAGGAGAATCGGGAGCGAGCATCGGCTCGCACGATACGACCGTGTATATTCGACGCTGCAAAGAATACGACCGGGAAAAGATACGCGGGCTGGTGCTCGAGGGGATGAAAGTACTGGACTATCGTCCGAAGGGAAAGATCTTCGTCAAGCCCAACGTGGTCTATGCCGGCAACCCGGAGAAGTACGGCTCGACCACGTACACGCACCCCGACGTAATCGCCGCGGCCATGACGGCGCTCGGAAACATCGACGGCGTCGACAGAGTCGACCTCGGGGAGAAGTGCGGGATGGGGACCCCCACGCGCTACTGCTTCCGCAACGCCGGATACTACGACGTGCTCAGGGAAGTCGACGGGAAGACCAGGGCCGATGTGGATATCTTCTGCATCGACGAGGAGCGCCGCGACCGGGTCTTCGTCGGGGGAGTGGTGCATAACGTCCTGCGCGTCGCGCGCAGAATGGCCCGAGCCGATTCAAAGGTCTATCTCCCCAAGCTCAAATGCCACTGCGTGACCAACATGACAGGCGCCGTGAAGCTGAACATAGGCATCTGCTCCGAGGATGAGCGCGCGATACGGCACGATTTCCTGCTCCCCGACAAGATCGTCGATCTTCTGGCGGCCGGCTACCCCGACTTCACGGTTATGGACGCCATCGACGTCGGTGTGGGAAACGAGGGAGTACCCACCCCGCGCAGGATGGGGCTCCTCCTTATGGGACGCAATCCGGTGGCCGTGGACATCGTCGCGGCGCGTCTCCTCGGGTACGAGATCGGCGACATCAATTACCTGGCACGCGCCGTGGAACGGGGTTACCGCCCCGGCCGCATAGAGGACGTGAAACTGAAGGGGGACGTCACCACGCTCAGAGAGCTTGCGAAGTACGCCGAGCGCGTGATGCCCTACGACGACGAATTCTACCGCTGGCAGGACATCAACAAGGACCTGCGCCGCCTCGGCGCCCCGATGGTCTTTCTTCACGGCTATTCGCGCGCCGACAACAGGATGAAATGTGAGACGGGGTGCGCGATGGGTCTCAAGATGTTCTTCGGCTGGACCGAGGCCTACGCGGGGCCGGAGCGCTTCCGAAAGCTGAAGCCCGCCACGATCATCGTCGGCAGGGTCGATGATGAGGTTGACGCGCGCGGCGGCCAGGTCTTTATGGTCGGAAGCTGTGCCGCGGCCCCGGGGCTTAAAAACGCAGGCGGCGTCACCAGGATCGACCGCTGCTTCACGACGACCGTCGACCTGCTGCAGTCGCTCAGCTCCAAGGTCGGGCTCCCGACGCCCTTCGTCGACCCCAAGGAGGGCCTTCCGCTCTTCCGCGACATCCTTATCGCCTCGATGATGAAGCACCGCAACCTCCGCTACCTGCAGGATATCGGTCACTTCGTTACCCAGGGCCTGATGAAGCGGATATAGACCCCCGGACGGGGGGGGGGG
>CAZEAH010000229.1:0-5717 GCA_964510075.1 uncultured Leptospirales bacterium
CCAGAGCTCGGAGGTCGCGCTCGATTTCCGGACGCATCGGAGCGCCGCCGGTAAGATAGGCATGGATGGAACCGCCGAAGGCATCCTGGACCTTTTTGAAAAGGAACATGCCGAAGGAGAGGCTGCCGATTGAACGAGAAATTATGAAGAGGGCCTTCGCTAATGGATTCGATCGGATCTTCGCCATCAGAGAGGCGTGGAAGGCCTCGTAGAGCCTGGGAACACCGAGGAACATGGTGATTTTGTGTTTCTGAAGTGTCGCAAGTATATCCTCGGGATTGAGGCTGCGGGAAAACACGATGGTTGCCCCCATAAAGAGCGGACAGGTCACGGTGCCCTGAAGCGGAAAAATGTGATGGAACGGCAGTATCGCGAGCATGCGGTCGTCGGCGGTAAGCATGCCGAGGCCGGTAATCGCTTCGATGCTCGCAAGGAGGTTGTCGAATGTTAGCATCACCCCCTTGGCGTTTCCCGTGGTGCCGGAGGTATACAGAATCGCGGCTACGGCTCCGGGGTCCTCGATGCGGAGTTCCTGGAGGCCGGCCGGTGCCGCCGACCGTATTTCTTCCAAGATAAAAATGCGGGGCTTTTTCCTAAGGTTTTTGAGCGCGGACCGAAGCACGTTCAGGCAGCCATGGCTGGTAAAAACAACTGCGGGGGCGGAGTCCAGAAGAAGTGCGCGTACATCGATGGAAGGGGACATAAAGTCTATCGGGACGATTATGCCCCCGTTGACCCATGCAGAGTAAAAAGCATATATCCATTCGGGACGGTTCTCGGAAAAGACTGCGACGCGGTCGCCTTTACGTATCCTGTAAAGGCCGGCGTAGACGCTGATATGTCCAAGCAGTTCGCTGTAGCTAATGGTAGATCCGCCGTTTATCAGTGCGATTCTATCGCCGCCTTTCACCATGATTGGCATTGTGCCTCCCCGCTATTTTTCGTATGTCTGAAATGTTTTTACCGCCTAAGCCTCGAGAAATTGGAAATGCGCCCCTCTGAAAACCGTCATTACAATGGGGGTTTCCTGTAGAGACGCTAAATGGCCGGAAGGAAAAACGCAAGAAATATTAACAGGACGATTCGGGCACCGATTCTGTTCGCAACGGCGGGGTCAGGTATTTTGATTGATTTTAAAAAGGCGCTCGAATAGCGTACCCGCGTGGTCCGCGGTATTGACCAGCAAGACATCGGGCGGTGATTGATGACCATCTCCAGTACTCATCTCGAAAGATATGCGGACGTACTCATATGGGGGCTCACCACAGGCAGGCGGAACCCGCTCCCCCGGTACGGGGAAGTTCTTGTACATTACGACCTGGAGGCCCTTCCGCTTGCCGAGGCTCTTCACGGTTCGCTGGTCGAGAGAAGGATGAATGTAGTAATGAGGGCCATGCCGACACCGATCATGGAGCGGAATTTTTTCAGGCATTCGGACCGAAAGCAGAGAAAACACATCGTTTCGGGGGAAAGAGAATTCTACGGAAATCTGGTCGGAAGCGTGTATCTTCACGCGCCTTCTTCACTTACACATCTCCAGGGGGTCGACCCGAAATCTATGAACGACGCCGCCGTAACCAGGAAAAAGATGAGGGAAATTCTCAACCGCCGGGAGGAGTCCGGGAAGTTCGGATGGACGCTATGCACGTATCCCACTCATGCGCTCGCGTCCCAGGCCGGCCTCAGTCTGCGACAGTATGCCGACCAGGTGATAAAGGCATGCATGTTGAACGAAAAAAACCCGGTCTCGCGATGGGAGGAGGTTTTTCGCTCCGCCGGCGAGATCAAAAAATGGCTTAACTCGCTGAATATCGCCGCTATCCGGGTGGAAAGCCCTTCGATGGATCTGTCAATCAATCTCGGTGAAAAACGTGTGTTTATAGGGGTGAGCGGCAGAAACATACCGTCGTTCGAGGTTTTTACATCTCCGGACTGGCGGGGAGCCAAAGGCGAATACTATGCCGACCAGCCGTCTTTTAGGAATGGGAACTATGTGGAGCGCGTGAGGCTTAGCTTCAAAGAAGGAAGGGTGGTCCAGGCGACGGCCGGCAAAGGCCAGGCCTTTTTGCGTGAAACCATCGCAATGGACGCCGGCGCGTCGCGGATAGGCGAGTTTTCGATGACCGACGTACGCTTTTCGAAGATAGACAGGTTTATGGCAGATACGTTGTTCGATGAAAACTATGGAGGGCGATACGGTAATTGCCATATTGCGCTTGGCAGCTCGTATACCAACGCGTATGCCGGTAATCCTGCTGCGCTCGACGCGCGCGCGAGGAAATCACTGGGCTTCAACGACTCCGCCCTTCACTGGGACCTTGTGAATACCGAAAATAAGAGGGTGAGCGCCGTCCTGAGAAGCGGGAAAACAATGTGCATTTACGAAAAAGGTAAGTTCTCTATATAACTAATGGACGGGCCGACGTAACGTGAATGAAATGGATGAACGGATAGAAATACTTAAAAACGCCGGTCTTTTCGCAAAGTTGAATGAAAGCGAGCTGGCCGTACTGTCGGACAACAGCGAGCTTATCAGCGCTCCCGCCGGTTCCGTGATATTCCGCGAATCGGAAACTGCCGACGCACTGTATATCGTTCGATCGGGAGAGATCGCAATCAACAGAAACACGAACGGCGAGACGACGTGTATTGCGACTTTCATAGAGGGAGAGACGTTCGGAGAGTTCGACCTGTTTGAAAACAGCCCGCGTTCGGCAACCGCCGTTGCTGAGAAAGATTCAAGAATTCTTCGATTTCCGGCCCAAGGAACGAGTTTCAGGGAGCTTCTTGAGCTTCACTGCGGAATGGCGGCAAGGATACTCCACAGGTTTCTCGCGACGGTAGCAGCTCGAATACGCTACACAAACAGTTTGATATCCGAAAAAACACCCTGGGTGGAGGAACTGCGCAAGCAGATCCATTACGACAAGCTGACGGGACTGTACAACAGATCCTATCTTGACGAAGAGGTCATCCCGGGCTTTACCAGGGGCGAGGGGGCGTTCGCCGTCATCGTGATCAAGCCGGACAATTTCAAGGACATCAACGACAATTACGGACATGAGGCGGGCGATAAAATGCTGAAGCAGCTGTCGCAGATCTTTAGCGCGTCCATAGGCCCGAAGAACAACGGAATACGCTTCAGGGGCGATGAATTCGTCGCGATTCTGCCCGATACCGACGTAGAGGACGCCTTACACCTCGCGGAAAGACTGATGGAGGCATACAGGTGCGCGGACACCGCCGGAGTTACGGGTAACCCGGGCTTCAGGCTTACGGCCAGCGCGGGGGTCGCTGTGTGTCCCGAGCATTGCGCCTGCGTGGACGCGGTGCGAACGGCTTTCGAAAAGATGCTCGACGCTCGTAATTCCGGAGGTAACGCCGTAAGGACTACCCGGGGCGCCGTTCGATGAAGGCGGATATGCGATGAATACTCTCTATGGCTTCCTTAAATCGGTCGATATATTTTCGCTGCTGTCGGAAAAAGAGATCGACGAGATACGCGTCCATCTGGAGGATCTAAATGTGGACGCGGGCAGTGTACTGTTTAGGCAGGGCGATGAGGGAAACGAGCTGTATATCGTACGGCGTGGAAGTGTCGCAACCTCCATAGCCCTTCCCGACGGAACGAACAGGGAGATAGCGGTATTTAAAAGCGGCGACTTTTTCGGGGAAATGTCGATTTTCGAAAACGCGCCGCGATCGGCGACATGCACCGCGCGGGAAAAGAGCGAGCTTCTGGTCCTGCATCAAAGATCGATATTCAGGATAATAGAAAACCACCCCGAGGCCGCTCAGAAAATTATGTACCGTATGCTCAACATCACCACGCAGAGGCTGAGGAACACGGGCGATTTTCTATTCGACATGGTGCAGTGGGGCGACAAGGCGCGCAAACGCGCAATCACCGACGAAATGACCGGGGTATACAACCGGCGCTTTCTCGATGATTCGTTGAACCAGTATGTGGATGAAGCGAGAAAAAACGATGAACCGCTTGTGTTGGTTATGGTCGATCTCGATTATTTCCGGCAGATAAATGAGCTTTACGGCCACGAAACCGGGGATAATGTCATACGAGACGTCGTCGGGGTCTTTAAGGATCATTTGAAAAACCCGAATATTATTGCGCGCTACGGCGGCGATGAATTCACATTTCTGATCCCGGGGATTGGACCGAAAGAAGCTCTCGATATATGCAATTCCATACGGACGGATGTAGAAAAACTTAAAACCCTCTCACGCTTCGACGGCGCGATAAAAAAGGTGACGACCAGCCAGGGACTTGCCTGTTTCCCCGAAAGCGCCGGTGATGTGGACGCGCTGAAGAAAAAAGCCGACGACGCTCTGTACAGAGCGAAAGAAGAGGGCCGCAACCGCGTTGTAAGCGCCTGAACCGGCACGCAGTCCGCCGCAGTATTTTCCCATTGCCGCACATCGTGCACCTCCTCCGTTTCGATACCATCGATAGCTCAGGGCTGAACCGAGTGATAACGCGGTGTAAAATATTGATTGACAATGAACATGGTTAATATTATGAACTACATTCATTATAATAGTATAATTTTAATACTTAAACGGTGGTGAACAAATACTGTTCATTAAGGAGGACTCCGCGGTAGACGGTGATGCATAGGAAAACGGAGTTGCTTCGATACTATCTTCGGGAGGTGGTGGTGATGTACGACGATCTTAAGGGCAAGACGGCGCTTATAACCGGAGCCGGAAAACGGACCGGAATGGGGTATGCGATAGCGAGGAAGATGGCCGCCTGCGGGGCAAATGTAATAATCGCCGATCTCGGCGTACAGGATTCAGACAGCGTCGTCCGGACGGCACCCGCTGACGAAATGAAAGACATCTGCTCGGAACTCTCCGCAAAGTTCAGTGTGAAGACCCTTCCTGTGGCCGTTGATGTTTGCGACACGCACTCGGTAAATGCGATGGTGGAGGAGGTTAAAAAGGAGCACGATCATATTGATATACTCTGCAACAACGCAGGGGCTGCCTTCGGTGTTCTAAATACGCTCGCCAATTACGATGAAGCACACTGGCTTAAAACGATCGACGTCAATCTGAGCGGGACATACCGGGTGACGAAGGCGGTGTTGCCGCTTATGATGGGAAGGCCCGGTGCGATCATTAACACCGCTTCTCGCGCAGGCAAATTCCCCCCGCTATTCAACGGAGCGTATGCCTGCGCAAAGGCCGGGGTCATCATGTACACCAAGGTGTTGGCCAAAGAGATGGGCGGCTTCGGGATACGAGTGAATGCGATTTGCCCCGGCCAGGTCTATACCGATTTGCTGAAGTGGCAACTCGAGCTGGAGTCTCAGTTCTATGGAAACACTTTCGAAGAGCGAAAGGCCGAAATGGCGAAGGAGATTCCGCTCGGCTTTATCGGTGAAATTGACGACGCGGCAAATCTCGTTGCGTTCCTTGCCTCGGATGAGTCCCGGTATATAACCGGCCAGGCGGTTAACCTGTGCGGTGGACAGCTCATGGAGCTGTGAGTCTGCGTGATACGTCAGGTGACCGATCAATATGCTGAATACCAATAATAGTCAACGGGGAGGAGTGTATGTCAGGGAACAGTATAAGCGCCATTCCGCAGGTTAACCAGGTGGGAGTAGTGGTGCACGATGTGGAAAAAGCCGCGAAATTCATGGAGGAAAAATTCGGCATCAAGTTCATCACATTCGAAATGCCCGAGGCTA
>CAZEAH010000230.1:0-5705 GCA_964510075.1 uncultured Leptospirales bacterium
CGCGGTCCCTCATCCTCTCCTATTCGGGGGTGCAGGGTGTCGTGCTGCTCGATGTGAAGGTCGAGGATGTATTTCTCGGTATCGATGCGGCCATTCCCTGCGGTCTTATCGTAAACGAGCTCCTTACCAACTGCTTTAAGCACGCTTTCCCCGACGGGCGGCGCGGCGAGGTCGTCATTCGCTTCAACGGTATGGAACGCGAAAATCCGGATGGGGCGCTCTATGTGCTTTCGGTAAGGGACACGGGAATCGGGATCAGCGGGGAGGTCGACACCGAAAATCCCTCCACGCTTGGCCTCCAGCTTGTAAGGACCCTGGTCGGCCAGCTGCACGGGGAGCTGGCCATCCATTCGAAGGCCGGCCAGGGGACGGAATTCGTCGTCAGCTTCAGGAGCCCGGTCCTATATCGGCAAGTGACCTGACATGGCCGATCAACCGCCGTGCGAGCGTCTCTTCATCGGCCATGGAAAGTGAGAGAGCCCCGCGCGGGCACAGCTCCACGCATCGTCCGCACCCCTTGCAGTCGGGGCCGATTGCCGGCCTCCCGTTTTCCATCCGTATCGCAGCGACAAAACAGCGTTCGGCGCACAGGCCGCATCCGTCGCAGAGTTCCGCGTCGAGTGCGATCGAAATTCCCGGAAGCCGCCGGTAGGCGCGGTCGAGGTTCGGCCCGCGCCGCTTCATGTGTGTCCGATAGAGGCAGCAGCAGTCGTCGCAAAAACAAATGAACATGAGGCGGTTGAACGGAGCGAGCATGAAGGCCAGCGGATCGATCCACACGTGCGCCACATTCGCAACAAGTCCGGCTTCCGCGGCCTTTTTGACATGCGCGAAGGCCTCCTCCATCGTCGCCCTGCGGCCGTGTGACGGATGCATGCGGTCGACGGCCTTCCCGAGCGCCATGCAGCCGATCGTTTTCGGATGGTTCGCGCAATCGAGCTTTCCGCGGCAAATGCATTCATCCAGGATGAAGATATCGGAGGCCTCACGTATCACGCGCTCGACCAGACGCCGGGGCAGGGGTACGCTGTCGGGCGAGGAGAGCGACACGTTTATGGGGATGGCCGTCACCTCGTTGTGCGGGTAGGCGAAAAAGGGATTGATAATATGCCTGAACACCGGGACGGCGCTCAGTCGCTTCGCGGCGACGATGATCGGCCATGACAGCCAGACCGCGGTTTTAACAAATCGTCGTCCGGGGCCGTAGCGAAACGGGTTCATGCGCGCCTCCTTATTTCTCCAGAACGCCTTTTTTCAGCGGGAGCCACCAGGTAAAACCGAAGAGCATCGTCTTGATCACCGTGGTACGCGCGCTGATTCCTTTCGGCAGCGCTATACGCTTCGCATGGGGTATCTCGCCGGCATGCAGGGCCAGGAGGCCGACGAGCAGTGCCGCCGCGGGAATGGTGTTCGGCAGGAGATACAGTCCGGAGAGAACGAGAAGATACAGACCGATTGCGCCCGCCATCAGGAATCGCCAGAACGCTTTTGAATCGAGCATGTTTTTCTCCTATTCGAAATTGATGCGTTTCCGTATGCGTCCGAGGAGTTCGTCCACCGCGGCGTCGATGTCGTCAACGCTTATACGCGTCGCCCCGGTCGGACACACCGTCTCACAGCGCCCGCAGGCCTTACAGCGCGACTGGTCGTGAACGGGCACGCCGCCGCTCATCGCGATGGCTCCCATGAAACATTCGCTGACGCAGGAGCCGCAGCGCGTGCACAGCGAGGCGTCGACCGTGATCCGCATTCCCCGGAGCGGCACAAGTGCGGCCGATGCCTCGGAGGGGAGGTATTTCCCCGAATTGAGGATCGTGCAGCAGCAGCGGCAGCAGTGGCAGATGGTGAGGAGTTTTCCCCTGTCGCGGACGCCCCAGATGAAGTTGTCGATTTTCACGCGGCCGGTCATGGGGATGAGCCCCTCGCGCAGAGTGGCGTGCAGGTGGTCTATCGCCTCTTCGACCGATACGTGCCGGGCGATGCGCGGATCGATCTCGCGCGTCCCCTCGCCCAGCAGGGTGCATCCCATCTCAACGGGGTGCTGCGCGCACCGACGCGCGTCGCGGCACGTGCACTTGTCGATGATGACGCGATGCGTGGAGCGGCGGATGAGCTCCTCCACCACGGCGACCGGTAGAGGGGTGCTGCCCGGGGGAGTGAGCGTCTCGTTGATGGGGATGTAGCTCACGTTGAGGTTCTTTCCGCTGAAGAGCGGAAGCGTAAGGCGCGCGATGAGGCCCCCGAGCACGGGCCATGTCGTGGCCTTTGCGCTCATCCAGGTGATCGGCCAAATCCTGGCCAGTACCGGCAGCCACCATGCGGGTCGTCGAGACATCAAAGTCCTCCTTGCCGAAAAATGATGTATACCGCGCGCTTCAGCTTCCCGCGGGTCGTTTTCCGCGCCCGGTGCGTGGTGCCGCCGATGGGAGGAGCGACTCGTACAGCCGTTCGTATTCGACCGCGGCGTCGGCCCAGGAATAACTGAATTCCATGGCGTTTTTCCGGAGCGCGCTCCAGGCGCGGGCGTCATTAAAACAGCGTATAACATAACGCATCTTCTCGTACAGAGCCTTTTCGGTAAGCTCCGCGAACTTGAACCCGTTGCCGCGCAGGCTCCTTTCGTCCCATTCGACGACCGTGTCGTCCAGGCCTCCGGTGGCGCGCACCACGGGGATCGTGCCGTATTTCATGCTGTACATCTGGTTGAGCCCGCACGGCTCGTAGCGGGACGGCATCAGGTAGATATCCAGTCCCGCCTCAACCAGGTGCGACAGGGTCTCATCGTAGCCGCGGAAAACGCCGACCCGTCCGGGGAACAGGCGGCGCAGATCCTCGAATGAGCGGAATATCCAGTCTTCGCCCTGTCCAAGCAGCACGAACTGAAGGTTCTCGTCGGACAAAAGCGGCCGCAGGGCGCCGGCAAGTACGTCCATTCCCTTCTGATAGGTGACGCGTGAGATGGAGCCGGCCAGGGGCGCCGCCGGATCGATCTCGATCCCCATCCTTCGCTGGAGCTCTTCTCTGCACGCGCGCTTACCGTCCATTTTTTCCCGGGAATAGCGCGCCGGAAGGAACGGATCGGTTTCCGGGTTCCACTTGCCGTAGTCGACGCCGTTTGTTATGCCGCGGAAGCGGCCCTTTACCCGTCGGAAGACGTCGGTGAGGTCGTACCCGAACTCGGGCGTGGTGAGCTCATCGGCGTATTTTCTGCTCACGGTGGTGACCGCGTCGGCGAAGAGGATGCCGCCTTTCAGGAAGTTCATCTGGCCGAAAAATTCCAGCCCCTCATCGGCGAAGTGCTTCCAGTCCAGTCCGGTAAGATGGTAGTTTTCCGCCGGGAAAACCCCCTGGTAGCCCGCGTTATGCACCGTCATCACCGCGGCGCTCCCGCGGAAAAAGGGATCGTCATTGTACAGCGTTTTCCGGTACGCCGGGATGAGTCCCGTCTGCCAGTCGTTACAGTGGATGATGTCCGGGGAGAAGCCGAGGTCGCGCAGGGCCCTCATCACTCCGTGGCAGAAAAAGATGAAACGCTCGGCGTTGTCCGGATAGGCGGCATGGCCGTCGTCGTACAGCCCGTCGCGCCCGAAATACCGATCGTGTTCGATAAAATACACAGGGACATCGGGAATGTGGCGCGATTCGAGGATGGCCGCCCATTTCTCGCCCTCTCCAAGGGGTACGCCGAGGGGGCCGCCGACCATCTTCAGGCCGAAGCGCTCCCGGTCGACGACGTAGTAGCGCGGCATGAATATGCGCACGTCGTGGCCCCGTTGTGCCAGCGCCGCGGGGAGGGCGTTCGGGACATCGGCGAGCCCGCCGGTCTTCGCGAAGGGATAGGCCTCGGATGTCGCGAACGCGATTTTCATGCGGGCTCTACGAGTGAGGGCAGGTAGTCGTCAGGGGGCTCGTAGACCAGGAAGTACAGTATGGTCGACGCGACGTTCGCGAGCCCCGGTGATTCCGGGAAGTGCCGGAGGCGATACGGGCCCGCCGGAACGGGGTCGTATATGATAAAAGGCACCGGATTGAGCGTGTGCGATGTCTTGTTCTGCGGGGCGCCGGTCGCCCTGTCCGTCTTTATCGATCCGTCCGGCGCCAGTTCGTACATCTGGTCCAGATTGCCGTGGTCGGCGGTGATGAGCGCCACGCCGCCGGCGGCGCGCACGGCCGGCAGCAGCCGGGCGAGGCACAGGTCCACGGTCTCGGCGGCGATGACAGAGGCGTTGAAATCGCCGGTGTGGCCCACCATGTCGCCGTTGGCGTAGTTGAGCCGAAGGAAGTCGTAATCGCCGCTCTTCAGCGCGCGGAGCGTCGCGTCGGTGATTTCCGCGGCCTTCATCCACGGGCGCTCGTTGAATTGAACACGGTCGGAGGGTATCTCCTCGTAGGTTTCGGTCCGCTCGTCGAAACGCCCGCTGCGGTTTCCGTTCCAGAAATACGTTACATGGCCGAACTTCTGGGTCTCGGACACCGCGTACTGGCGGCATCCTGCGCGTGCGAGATACTCGCTGATGGGATGGTCGATCGCCGGCGGACTGACGAGGTAGTTGCGCGGGATTTTCAGGTCGCCGTCGTACTCCATCATACCGGCGAACAGCGCGTCCGGACGGCGCACACGGTCGAAGGCGTCGAGCGTGTCGTCGTCGAAGGCGCGGGATATCTCGATGGCGCGGTCGCCCCTGAAATTGAACAGCACCACCGAGTCGCCGTCCACTACGGGTCCGACTGCCCTGCCCGAGTGGTCCACTATGGTAAACGAGGGAAGGTACTGGTCGGTTATACCCGGCTGTTCGGTCCGGAAGGTCTCGATCGCCTCGCGCGCCGACCTGAACGCGCGGGCGCTTCCAAGCACGTGCGCCTCCCAGCCCCTCTTCACGATGCTCCAGTCGGCCTCGTAGCGGTCCATGGTGGTAACCATCCTGCCGCCGCCCGACGCGATGCGGTAGTCGAATCCATCGCGAACGAAGTCGGCGAGAAACTTCTCGAGCCTGTCGACATAGAGGAGCGCCGAGGTCTCGGGGACGTCACGTCCGTCGAGCAGAGCGTGCACGCGGAGCCTTCGCACCCCCTGCTGCCGGCACGCAGCGATGAGCGCGAAAAGATGGTCGATGTGGGAATGGACGTTGCCGTCCGACAGAAGACCTATCAGATGAAACGTCGCGGCGCCGGTCGCGGGCCGCGCGCCGCGCCGCCGCCCCCCCACCGACGGGAAGAGCGAGCCCCAGGCCACAGCCGAGTTGACCAGCTTGGCTCCCTGGTCGAAGATTCTTCCCGCGCCGAGCGCGTTGTGGCCGACCTCGGAGTTGCCCATATCGTCGTCGCCGGGAAGTCCGACGGCGGTGCCGTGGGCCCTGAGGGATGTCGTAAGGCAGGACGTCATCAGAGCGTCGAGACAGGGGGTCCGCGCCGTGAAGAGCGCGTTCGTAGCGTCCGGCCGCCCTATGCCGATCCCGTCCATTATGACGAGAACGACGGGGCGGGTTGTTTTCGATCGATTGGAAGGTCTCAGCTCTTTCATAGCGGGTATCGTCTCGTTCGGTTTCGCTCTATCGTGCGGCGGCATGCGGGCGCGCCTCGGCCGTCCGCGGATTGCGTCATGATCCGGCAGAGGGTTTTTAGCAAATCGCGTCGAAGATGTCCATCGAATTTTTGTGAAAGGTACTTCGGTCGAACGCCCACGGGGACTCCCTTCGGACCTTTAC
>CAZEAH010000231.1:0-5703 GCA_964510075.1 uncultured Leptospirales bacterium
GTGGACGGGGGTCGAGGCGAGCGCGGAGAAGCGCCGCTCGCGCTTTTTGGCTATGATCTTATAGAACACCGTGTCGCCCGAACGATAGACGGGGCGGTCCGTATAGACGAAGAACTTCGTTTCCTCCCGGGCGAACGAGTAGGGCGAGCCGGTGCTGGCGAAGGCGTAGCTGTTGTCAGGGGCGACGGCGAGCACGGAGAGGTGCTGGCCGCTTTTCAGCGCGTGGTGGAATACGCCCGAGGCGTCGGTCTTTCCGCGGTGCACGATCTTTACCGGCAGGTCCTCCAGGCGTTCCGGAGGCTTCGTCGCGGTCCGGCGCGCGCGGGCCTCGGGCTTCGCCGGGGTGTTGTCGAAGACGACGATTGAGGCTCCGGCCACCGGCTCGTTCGTCACGAGGCTCGTAACGTACGCGAATATCGAATCGCGCGACCGCTTGACCACCAGCCCCGTCGATGTAACGGTGAAGAACTTGCGGTCGACGGCGCGCCCGGCCCCGGCGACCTCCACGCAGTAGGCCCCCGCCGGGAGGGGTTCGCTGAGGTCCATGGACTGGTAGCGCCACTCGTAGGGCTGGAAGTCCTCGACGGGGAGCTCCCATTCGCGCACCGTCTCAAGCTTCGCGGCGCGCACGTCGAGCGTGTTGGGATCGACGCGGCCGGACAGTATCAGGCCCATCGGAACCCGGTAGATCCGGGCATGTATCTTTTCGAGGCGGATCGTCTTGAGGTTGAACTCCACCTTCATCCCCGGCGTGAAAGTATAGCGGTACGCGTACACCTGGAGCTGGGGCTCCTTCGGCTTTACGGTGAAATCGAAGCCCTTGATTTCGGCCCCCTCCTGTATGGCGATGGGCGGCGTGTTCAGCGCGTAGAAGCCCTCGTGCGAGAGCGAGACCGCGTACGAGCCGGGCTTGATGTCGTCGATCCGGTAGCTGCCGTCGTGGTACGAGACCGCTCCGTGCGCGACCCTCCCCTTGAGTGTGATGTTCATATTGACCGCCGGGCTGTCCACGTCCTGTATTTTTATGACGCCGGAGAGCGAGGCCGGTCGGAAGAGCCTCATGGGAAGCTCGAAGCGCTCGCCGCTCTTAAGGCGCTGTATGACGGCCGTTTCGGCGATGTAGCCGCTTTTCGAAAAGGCGACCGTGTACGAGCCCTCGGCCAGGCGGGCGAACGAGTACCGGCCCGCCCCGTCGCTCGCGCCGATGAGCGGGCGTTCGGGCTCGGAGCCCTCGTACTCGCCCCGGTGCCGCGGCGAGAGCCGAACTTCGACCCCGGCGAGCGGGCTCCCCGAAGAATCGCGTACAACGCCCTCCAGCAGCGCCTCGCGCCGGAGCTCGATCGAATACCTTCCCGCGGCGATCGACTCGGTCGTGACGTAGGGGACGTATCCCTCGGCGTTCACCTCGATGCGGTAGCGTACGTGCCTGATGAATTCGTCGACGCGGAACCTTCCGCCCGAATCGGTCTCGAGGCGGTAATAGCCCATTCCCATGTTCGCGTTCTTGATCTCGACCGTCGCGCCGCGGATACCCTTCCGCGTCGCCGCGTCGATTACCGTTCCCTCGATGACCTCGGAGCGGGCGAGGTCAGACGAAGGGGCCTTTGTATAGACGGTCCTTCCGTCGGGCAGGACCTCCCGCCCCGCGGTCGCGCAGGCGAGCGCCCCGGCGAGCACTATAATGAGAGGGGCGATGGATGCCGTCTTTGTCGTTGGTAAACGCATTGTCGTATTCTCCGGGAAATGGGATCGCGCGCCGGATGGCGCACCTTCAGCGTATCGTTACGGCGCGGAAGGCCGCGCATTGCGCGACCGTTCCGGACCGGAGTATCCTGTCGAGGCGGTCGCGGTTCCGTATTTCGGACGGCACCAGCACCAGCCTCTCGCCGGATTCGAAATGTATCATAAGGCCGTAGCGGGAAAAATCAACCCGATTTATATCGTCGACGGTTACGGGTTCGTCCGCCACGGTGAGCACGATTGCGGTGTCGTCCAGTTCCGCTATGTCGGGCGGCGTGTGCCGCGGGTCGGCGTAAAGGGCGCCGGCGACGTATTCTCTCAGCGTGAGCGATACGTCGTCCGATTTGTGGTGGAAGGCGCCGTAACATCCCCGCACCTTCGCGCCCTTGATAAAGGTGACGAACAGTCCCAGTTTGCCGTGGTAAGGAGGCAGTTCCGCAGGTACGGTCCTTTCGCATTCCGCGCCCGTCAGTTTCCCGAGCGCTACGCAGCGCATCCAGGCGGTCAGTGCGCGGGCCCCGTTTCCGCGGGCGAATGCCGCCCACTCGCGGAGCGGATCGTCGGCCGGCGTCTGAAGCGGGGCGAAGAGGGCGAGGACGATGAGCAGGGCGCGCGTCATTTCAGATATACCGCCGGGTAGTAGTCGCGGTAGAGCAGGAGGGACTCGATGAATGTCTCGCCGGCGTATTTCTTTCTGTATACCCTGACGCTTATTCCGCCACGCAGACGGCGGCCGTCGTCCTCGATGGGATGGTCCGCTTCCTCCTCCTCGGCGACCAGCTCGTACCGGAAGGGAAGAGGGACTTCGGCCCGTACACGTATCACCAGGCTCTTTCCGTCCGCGATCGCGTCGATGTAGAGCTTCTGGTCGTACGGGTTTCGCATGCGTAGGTCTTTCTTCCCGTATTTGATGGTGGCGTCCAGGCCGGGCGGAACGTAGGCAACCGGCTGGAAATGCCGGTGCCGTTCGGCGATCGTACAGCCGGCGGCAAGCAAGGCGTTAAAGAGCGTCGAGGAGACCTGGCACAGCCCGCCCCCGGGCTCATAGCGCACCTCGTCGCGGTAGAGCACGGCCCCGTTCCTGTAGCCGTTCCGTACCGAGCCCTCTCCGACGGTATCGTTAAAGGAAAAGACTGATTTCGGCGGTATGACGCGGCCGTCAAGCTTCGCGCAGGCAAGGCGGATATTGTGCCGCACGGCCTCGTCCTGGTCCTCGATGGATGTGGCGAACGAGGCGATAACGACGGGACGCCCGTCCGCCTGCGGCGTGTCGGATCGAAGGTTCAGGACGAGCGCAACGGCCAGAAATATGTATGCGGGCATCGTATCATTCCTCCAGCAAACCGGGATCGGGCCGCGGAGGGCCGCCCGCTCCGCCGGTCCGGTCGTTCCAGTCTAGCCGCGTTGTCCGCCCCGGGTCAACCATAAACCCGCTGGCAGGGTGGCCTGAGAAATAAGGAAAAAATAAATAATGATTGCCTTTCGGCGAGCTCCAGGCTATGTTAGGGGCATCGGTTGCATGCGTATGCAGGCGGTCGGAACGAACCGGAGATATGTTCGACAACGATAACAAGATATTCGTCCTCGATACCAACGTCGTCCTCTACGATTACCGCTGTATTTATTCCTTCGAAGAGCATTCCGTCGTCATTCCCATAACCCTGCTCGAGGAAATCGACCGCTTCAAGCGCGGCAACGAGATCATCAATTATAACGCCCGCGAGTTTTCGCGCGAGCTCGACGCGCTCATCGGCGACCGCCTTCTCAACGAGGGCGTGGCGCTCGAATCGGGCGGCACCATCGTCGTTAACACCAACATCCGGAAAGACGAATACCTTCGCGAGATATTCTGGGAGGACACGCCCGACCACCGCATCCTCTCGCTCGCGTACAATCTGGCCAGGGAGTTCGGATTCGGGCGCGTGTTCCTTGTGAGCAAGGACATCAACCTTAGAATGAAGGCCAAGAGCGTCGGCCTGATGGCGGAGGATTACGAGACCGGCAAGGTCAAAGACCTCGACGAGCTCTACACGGGGAAGAACCTGGTTGAGGAAGTGTCGTCGGAGCTCATCGACGCCATCTACCGCGACGGCTCCATCCGGCTTGAGGACTCGGGCATGGCGGTCGAGCCGCATCCCAACGAGTTTTTTATCATGCGTAACGGCACAAAGAGCATCCTCACCACATACATGAAGGACGACAGGGCGCTCAGGCTTGTGGAGAAAAAGAAGGCCTACGGCATCACGCCGCGCAACGCCGAGCAGACCTTCGCGCTGAACGCGCTGCTCAATCCCGCGACAAGCCTTGTCACGCTGTCGGGGAAGGCGGGCACCGGCAAGACGCTCATGGCGCTCGCGGCCGCGCTCGAGTGCCGCAGGGAATACAAGCAGATCCTGCTCGCCAAACCCATCATCCCCCTCTCGAACCGTGACATCGGCTACCTGCCCGGCGACATACAGAGCAAACTGGACCCGTACATGCAGCCGCTGTTCGACAACCTGTCGGTCATAAAAAACCAGTTCGACGAGGAGTCGGAGGACTTCAGGCGCATCTCGCAGATGGTCGCTAACGAAAAGCTCCTCATCATGGCGCTGGCCTATATTCGGGGACGCAGCCTGTCGAAGGTGTTCTTCATAGTGGACGAGGCGCAGAACCTTACGCCGCACGAGGTGAAGACCATCATCACCCGCGCGGGAGAGGGCACAAAGATCGTCTTTACCGGCGACCCGTACCAGATCGACACGCCCTACCTCGACTCCCGAAGCTGCGGGCTCACCTATCTCATCGACAAGATGAAGGGACAGCGCCTCTACGCCCACGTCACGCTCGAAAAAGGGGAGCGCTCCCAGCTGGCGGAGCTCGCATCCAACCTTCTCTAAACGTTCGGTCCCGACTCCCGCGCCGCCGATAGCCCGCTGGGCGGTCACCCCACCGGCAAATCCCGGCGGGACATGGTATATTTGATTGACAGGATTCCCATCACGGGACAGCATCGGGACGTGCGGCCGCGGGCGCGGGCGCGATCTTCCTACCGGGGGAGCGATAATGGCGACGGACAGCGGGCAGAAAAAAAAACCGGCGGCGGGCCGTTTCTGCACGTACTGCGAGCATACCGGCATCGTTCACGAGCCGGGGTTCGAGGTGATGGGAGAGGCGCCGCTCTCGCCCTGTCCCAGGTGCGTGATGCCCTCGTGCAAATGCGGCGGTGAGTCGCCGTACTTTTACTACGACAACGGCGAAATCCGCGACTGCCCGTGCCGCTCCGTGCGCATGAGGATCGACCGTATCAATTCCATCTACGCGCGCTCGGGCATCGACAAAAAATACCGCTGGCGCTTCTTCGACTCCTACGACTCCATCCACAAGCTGGCCTCGGACGCCAAGAACACCGCGTACGACATGGTAAAGAAATTTCCGAACGTGGGCAAGGGCCTCTTTCTGTGGGGCAACCCGGGCACCGGGAAGACCCTGCTCTCGTCGATCATACTCACCGAGCTCATTCTGCGCCATGCCGTCGAAGGGCGCTTCATTAAAATATCGCGCACATTTTTCAACCGTCTGCGCGCCACCTTCAACGAAGAATCGGAGACCTACGGCGAGGCAAACAGGATCGAGCGGGAGCTGGCGGAGGTCGACGTGCTGGTGGTCGACGACTTCGGCGTCCAGCGCGATTCCCCGTGGGAGTCCGAGACGCTCTACAACCTGGTGGACGCGCGCTACGAGGCCGAGAAGTTCACCATCTTCACCTCGAACAACAATCCGTTCAAGACGCTGAAAGAGCTCGCGGGCGGAAGGATACTGTCGCGCATCAAGGAGATGTGCACCATCGTCGAGGTGTCGGGCCCGGATTACCGCGACAGGCTCTGACCGTGGCCGTGGTGTTCATCGGCCTGGGGGCGAACCTCGGCGACCGCGGATGGAACATCGAGCGGGCCAAAAGGATGCTCGCGCGAATCCCCGGAA
>CAZEAH010000232.1:0-5699 GCA_964510075.1 uncultured Leptospirales bacterium
ACATTGTCCAATGTCGCCTTCCGGGGACGATGTTGCTGGTAACATACCGAAAAGCCCGGGTAGTGTCAACCGTTTTGGCCGGTCCCCGGAAGGCGACGATTCAAATCGTCGCTTTCCGGCGAATCGTCGCCTTCGGCCAAATAATGATTGAAATACCGCGCCGTATGTGTAGCATGTGCGGCGATACCATGAAGACGCCCGCCGCGACAATCGCCCGTGTGCTGTTCGCCGCCTTCCTCGCGCTCGCGTGGAGCGGCGCGCTGTCCGCCGATGACGCTCCCGCCACACCACCGGCACCCCCCGCGGAAAGGAAGGCAGAATCGCCCGAGGTCAAACAGCCGGATGCCATTAAAAAAGAAACCCCAGCGGAGAAGGCCCCGGATGCCGTCGTTAAGGAGAAGAAAGACGAAAAAGCGGCGCAACCGGCCGTAAAGGCGCCCGCGGTCAAAAAGCCCGCGGCACCGGCCAAGCGGCCCGCGCGGAAGAAACCGACGGCGAAAAAAGCGCCCGCGAAAGGCGCCCTCGCGCCGGCGAAACCGGTGGAGAAGGCGAAGGAAGCCGCTCCCGGCGACAAAAAGCCGGATGACGGCAAGGAAGCGCCCGCGCCGAAGGATGTAAAACCGGAGGATAAAAAGCCGGCGGCGAAGAAAGGGCCCGAAAAACGCGCGGCGGAAAAAAAGCCCGCCCCTCCGGCGAAGAAAGAGCCCGTAAAGGAAACGGAAGAGGAGTCGGACATCGCGCCGCCCGCCGCCTATTACCGCGTAATGCGAGCGGACACCGACGATTCCGTTTTCGCGGACTGGTCGGCACCCCGCACCGCGGCCGAGCTTCGCAACTGGGCGAAGACGCAGGGCCTGGCGCTGGCCGAGGACGGGCCGCCGCTTTCCGTGGGGAAGGCGCGCTTCGTCGAGCGCTACGGCTCTACGCTGAAGCTCGACGGTCTTAACCGCAACGCGAAGTACCGGCTGTTTCTCGATTTCGTGACGTTCGACGACACCGCGCGCTTCAACGCCCCCGCCGCGCTCGAGATCTACGCCGACGGGCTTTTGCTCAGGCGCCTCTCGTTCGGCGAGCTCAGCCCGCGGCGCAATCCCGTTGTGCTCGAGATTCCCTACCAGCTCGCGCTGGACGGCTCGGTCACGGTGCTCTTCCGCGAGTACAGCCGCACCGCCGGTTTCTTCGGCCTGTGGGACGCGGTGCTCACCGACCAGTACGCGCTCCCGGCGTCGTTCGAGGGGCCCGCGCCGAAGCGCGCCGAGCCCACAAGCATGAGGGTGAAGGACGATGTCATCGAGGCGAAGCCCGCGCTGAAGAAACGGCCCGCGAAGATTCCTCCCGCGAAGAAGAAGGACGCTCCCGCCGAGAAGGCCGCGCCGAAGGAGAAGGCCGCGGAGAAGAAGGACGATGCCGTGAAGCCCGGCGAGGCTCCCGCCGCGAAAAAGGCCGATGAGGGCATTGCGCCGCCGTCCGCCGAAAAGCCCGCCGTGGACGAGACGAGAAAAGAGCCCGCGGCCCCGGAGGTAAGGGACACGCCGGGCGTGAAGGACCCGGCCGCGCCGACCGGTCCCGCCGCGCCGCGGCAGCCGGAATAGGGCCGCAACGGGACGCCGTGTGAATCGACCGAATAATATGCCGGGCGTACCCGCCATTCCGCAATGTTAAAGCCGTATTCCTGTTCTCAGAATTTCATCCGAAAAACCGGACGCATCGCTTCCGGGCGCGAAAAGATGCGGTTCAATGCGCACATCGACGCTCCTGCGGGCCGAATAAAGCTTTTTTAGGATGGGGAAATAGTCGGCATCGATTTTCCTGATAAACAGCGCAACATCGATATCGCTCTCCGCCCTCTGGGTGCCGGAAGCGTATGATCCGAAGAGATAGGCGCTTTCGTATTCCAGGAAAAGGCTGATTGTATTCAAATATTGTCGTGCTTTTCTGACAGCTTCATCTTTATCCACTGTTACATCTCCGATGTTTTTTTCAACAGTAATTCCGAGAACTCTGGAGTCATCATCGCATATAGAGCGTCTTTATAAGCTGGATATCGTGTCTCAACGTTTAAAGGGTCAAGTTCATCGATGAATTCGACCTGCCCCGGCGATAATTTTTTGCTCAGTCCGGTATGCTCAAAAAGAAACGCCAGGTTATGGGTCTTTGGAGGATGGCTATTGTTACTGAATTGCCAGAATGCCTTCATCGCTTTTTCTATTGATTGATGGCACATGAACCCGACATATAGATACCTTTGTTTTTCGAGCATAGCCCGAGCGGTTTCCAGGTCGTAATCGGATAATTCGATCCAGTAGAGTATGTTCCGGTCCATAGTGGAAATAATGATGTATAAATTGTAAACTTTTGTCAAACAATAATGCGGCCATACGCCGTAATCGAGCCGGTCGGTATCCTTGAACTTCGTGACATCTCCACTCCAATGGTCAGGTCCTATTTTTTTTCGCTCGGGCGAATTTATTTGACAAAAAAAAGACCCCTTAATTAGAGTTGTCACGAATATCGGCGCTTATGTCGCACGATTATCCGCGGTGCAGGGCGAGGCTGTACGGCGTTCGTTTGGATCGACGGTTTTTATGATTCTATAAAAACGGGTGGTACCATGGGCAAAGATCTGGAAAAGGATTTCGACGATGAGGTGTACGAGGACGAGTACTATGAGGAGCACTTCGAGGAAGAGGAACTCATCGGCGAGGACGAGATAATCGACACCGTGGAAAAGGACATCGAAGAGGACGAGGAGCTCGAGGAAGAGGACGTCCTGGACGACGACGAGGAATGGGAAGACAAAAAGAACACCCGCAAGGTCGAGGTCAGCTACGCCTGCGAGGATTGCGACTACCGCTGGGAAGACGTCATAATTAAAAAGAAAAACCGGCTCGAGGACGACGAGGAGATCGACGTTATCTGTCCCATGTGCGGCTCCACCAACATCACGCAGATATGAGTCAACGGGTCATACGAATCCGGGGCGCTCGCGAGCACAATCTCAAGAACATCTCCATAGACCTGCCCAGGGACGCCCTTGTGGTTATCACGGGGCTTTCCGGGTCGGGCAAGTCGTCGCTCGCCTTCGACACCATTTACGCCGAGGGGCAGAGGCGCTACGTCGAATCGCTCTCGGCGTACGCGCGGCAGTTTCTGGGGGTGATGGAAAAGCCCGACGTGGACTTCATCGACGGCCTGTCGCCCGCCATCTCGATCGAGCAGAAAACGACCCACCGCAACCCGCGCTCCACCGTGGGGACTGTTACCGAAATCCACGATTACCTGCGCCTGCTCTACGCGCGCGTGGGTGTGCCGCACTGCCACAAATGCGGCAAACGCATCGCATCTCAGTCGATCGACCAGATCGTCGAGTCCATACTGACGCTTCCGCAGGGCACGAAGCTCCAGATACTCGCCCCCGTTGTGCGCGGGCGCAAGGGCGAGCACGAGGAACATTTCGCCTCGGCGCGCAAGAACGGCTTTACCCGCGTACGCGTGGACGGCGGTACGAGGGAGCTCGATGAGGAGATAAAGCTCGAAAAGAACAAAAAGCACAATATAGAGGTCGTCGTTGACCGCATAGTGATAAAAGAGGGAGTGCGCTCGCGCGTGGCCGACTCGGTGGAGACGGCCATTGAACTCTCCGGCGGGCTGGTAATAGCCGACATCGACGGGCAGGACCGCCTCTACTCGACGAGCCTGTCGTGCCCGGACTGCGGCGTCTCCATTCCCGAGCTCTCGCCGCGCATGTTTTCGTTCAACAATCCCTACGGCGCCTGCCCCAAATGCAGCGGCCTTGGGTTCATCATGCAGTTCGATCCCGAGTTCATCGTCTCCGACCCCGACAGGTCGCTGTACGAGGGCGTGCTCGAGGTGTGGGGCAAGACCACAAGCTACTGGTACCGGGAGCAGATCGAGACGCTCGAGAAGAACCTGAAATTCGACGCGCGCACGCCGTGGAAAAAGCTCCCCAAAAAAATACGCGATGTCATCCTCTTCGGATCGGGGAGCCAGAAGATCGATTACGACATCAAGCGCTACGACGCCGAGTACAAATTCTCGCGCTCGTTCGAGGGGGTCATCCCCAATCTCGAACGGCGCTACCGCGAGACCAAATCCGAGGAGATGCGCGAATGGATGGAAAAGTTCATGTCCAACCGCGTCTGCGACGAATGCGGCGGCAAGCGCCTGCGGGTGGAGAGCCTGTTCGTGCGGGTGGCAGGAAAGGCAATCGACGAGGTGTCCGCCATGTCGATCCGCGCGGCGGCCGCCTTCTTCGAAAACATCGAGCTCGGCGAGACCGAGGCGCGCATCGCCTCGCAGGTGCTCAAGGAGATCCGCAAGAGGCTCGGGTTCCTTAACGACGTGGGGATCGACTACCTGACGATGGACCGCGCGGCCGGGACGCTTTCGGGCGGCGAGGCCCAGCGCATACGCCTGGCCACGCAGATCGGCTCGAGCCTTATGGGCGTGCTCTACATTCTGGACGAGCCGAGCATCGGCCTGCACCAGCGCGACAACCAGCGCCTGCTAGCCACGCTGAAGTACCTGCGCGACCTGGGCAACACGGTGATCGTCGTGGAGCACGACGAGGAGACCATCCGCGAGGCCGACTACGTGGTGGACCTGGGGCCGGGCGCGGGCCTGGAGGGCGGGTACGTGGTCGCGGCGGGCACACCGGCCGAGATCGCACAAGACGGCGGGTCGCTCACCGGGCGCTACCTTTCGGGGAAGGAGCGCATTCCCGTGCCGGCGAAACGCAGGGAGCCGCGCGGCTTCATCGAGATAAAGGGCGCGCGCGCGAACAATCTGCGGAATATCAACGTTGCGTTCCCGCTCGGCGTGCTCTCGTGCGTAACCGGGGTTTCGGGCTCGGGAAAGTCGACGCTTGTCATCGAGATACTCTACCGCGCGCTCTCCTCCCTGGTTATGAAATCCAAGGAGCACCCCGGCGCGTTCGACAGAATCACCGGTGTGGAGCACATCGACAAGGTCATCGACATAGACCAGTCGCCCATAGGGCGCACGCCGCGATCGAATCCCGCCACTTACACCGGACTTTTTACGCCAATACGCGACCTCTTTACCCAGCTTCCCGAGTCGAAAGTTCGCGGCTACCGTCCGGGCCGCTTCTCGTTCAACGTTCCGGGCGGCCGCTGCGAGGCCTGCGAGGGCGACGGCATCAAACGCATCGAGATGCACTTCCTCCCCGATGTCTACGTTACCTGCGAGGTGTGCAAGGGAAAGCGCTACAACCACGAGACGCTCGAGGTGCGGTACAAGGGCAAGAACATCTTCGAGGTCCTCGACATGACGGTGGAGGAGGCGCTCGCCTTTTTCGAGAACATCCCGGCGGTGCATTCCAAGCTCGAGACCCTGTACAGGGTGGGCCTCGGCTACGTCAAACTGGGACAGCCCGCAACGACCCTCTCCGGCGGCGAGGCCCAGCGCGTTAAGCTTTCCACCGAGCTCTCGCGGCGGGCCACCGGACGGACCCTCTACATACTGGACGAGCCGACCACGGGCCTGCATTTCGACGACATACGCAAGCTGCTCGACGTGCTATCCTCGCTGGTGGAGCGGGGCAACACGGTGATCGTCATTGAGCACAACCTGGACGTTGTCAAGAACGCTGACTGGGTGCTCGACCTGGGGCCCGAGGGCGGCGACGGCGGCGGGTCCGTGGTGGCCAGCGGCACCCC
>CAZEAH010000233.1:0-5685 GCA_964510075.1 uncultured Leptospirales bacterium
GCTCAGTATAACGGTGATGAGCATTCCAAAACGGGTGATAATTATTGTACTCCCCTTTCCCCCAAGGCTTTTTTCGTAGATGTCACGGCCCGCTGCCGTGCCCATCGTATGAAACTGCGAGCTGAGGGTGGACATGGCTGCCGCAAGAAGGGTAAGCAGGAACAATGTACCGAACCAGTGAGGTATGTAATTCTTTATATACTCCGGGATGATTGAATCGTTTGCCCCTGCCGCCAGAAGTGCGATTTTGCCGGTACTATTGAAAAAATATACGTTGCTCAGGGCACCGACAGTAAACGCGACCCCTGTCATCATCAGAATGAATATACCGCCAGAAACAACCGCCCTGTTAAGCTCACGGTTACTGCGGACAGTCATGAACCTTACGATGAGCTGAGGCTGTGCGAGCACGCCTATGCCTACACCGAAAACTATGGTCGAAACAAGGCTCCACCAGATCGGAGATCCCCCTTCGGGCATTGCAGTCCAACCCCTGAAACCGCCGGCAATCAATTTGGCGGCCTGCTGGCGGACCTCCTCATGGTTGATGAGATCGCTGAGCTGCTGGTGCGCCTCGGTTATCCCTCCAAGGCGTGAATAGGTGAATACGAGCAACAGCACCATGCCGAGGAACATGATAATAGCCTGAAAAGCGTCGGTGTACATAACCCCCTTAAGCCCTCCCATCCACACGTAGAGTGCGACGATGGCGACGAAAAACAGAAGGGATATTTCGAACGGAATGGAAAAATAGGATTGTATGAAATCGGCCGCGCCCTTAATGACGGCCGCGGTATATATGGGCATGAACAGGAAAATGACTATTCCGGCAAAACCCTGCATGAATCGCGATCGGTAACGGACGCTCAGGAGTTCCGGGAACGTATGCGCGTCAAGGTTGTGGCCCATCTTGCGAGTTCGTTTGCCGAATACGACGAAAGCGATGAATATTCCAAAGAAAATATTGAGGAAGGTGAGCCACAGGACGCCCATTCCGAGGGTGCCGGCCGCGCCTCCGAACCCCACAATCGCAGAAGTGCTTATAAACGTGGCGCCGTATGAGAGGGCCATCACGAGCGGATGTATCTGCCTCCCGGCGACCAGATAGTCACCGGTTGTTTTAGTCTGCCTGTACCCGATGAAACCGAAATACGCAACAGCGAATAAATAAACGAGAGTTACGATTATCGTGTATATCATCAGTTTCTCCCCTACATCGTTTCATCCATTTCATTTTCGGATTTCTGCCACATCTCTTCCTCGGCCACCTGCTGCATCTCGTTTTCCGATCCGGCATTCCAGTTTTTAAGGCCGTATCCGACGCACAACCCGGCGGCGGCAATACAGCTAAGGTAAGCGGTTACAATCCATGCGTCCGGTATTCCAAGCATTGTGTTCCTCCTCTCTCAGAGTTATGCGCCGTAACCTGCACGAATTATCAGGAGATGGGTATCCTGGGATATGCCAGGTTGACGACGGGGCCAAAAATCATTAAAATACGATAAATGTAGACTTATAACCCTTGAAAAATAGTGGATACCTTGATCGGATTTGTCATGTTGTCAAGCAGAAAATGTTGCACGTTGGTCTGATGCGGGGATAATTCACTGGGTCGGAAACGAGTATGATACTATTGCCCCGTAATTTAAGAATCAGTTGCGTAAACGGACCCTGTATTTCCGTATCATCATATCGGGATAATACGAGGATTTTGCCTGACGCAGCGGGAGCTTTCCGAGATCCTGTTCGAAATTGACATAGGTATAATGCTGATGCAGGACCGAGGCGCAGTTGTTGTACATGAATTGGTATATTCCCTTGATGCTTCTAAGGCCTTTCGCAAAATGCAGCGCGAACATATCTTCGTTTATACCCTCGCCAAGAATAAATCCCGACGGCATTCCATCCGTGTAATAGATGCCGCCGCACAGAAGAAGCTCGTTCTGGAGGATAATCGCCTCACGGCATGCCGCGTAATCCGTCTCCTCTTCGGTCAGACCGATTTCCTTCTGCCAGCCGTCAAGGACCCGCAGGGCGTCGTCTTTACGCGCGGGTGTGAGCGGAAGGGCCTCATGGGCGTATTGTGCGTAAAATTGCTGGAGAAGGTTGCGTTTACCATGAAGTTTTTTTCCTCTGTATGTAGCGATTTTTTCAGAGGTAAAGACATAATCCGTATCTCCGTCAAGATAGGAGAATTCAAAAATTCCGTCGTCAAAGGCGTTAATCCATTCCTCGGCTATGGGAAAGAACATGTCCGCGCTTCTTGAATATTCAACAAGAACTTCCCGTTTCATTTTCCTGGGATCACGCAAAGGCATAAGATATCGCGCGCCGTCATAGGTGGTTCCCCGGATAAAAATATCTTCGCCTGTAATAATTTCGTAATCGTGAGCCTTTCTAAATAGGTAGAGATTAGCGAAACTGTATTCCGAAATCGCCATACCGCATTCTTTCAGGGGACCGTACAGAACATCGATATGCCTTAGATCAAGTTTCTCTACGTGCATCGATCAACCAGCCTTTTTTAAAGTATCGTACACTTATCAAAAGCGAATGAACGAAAATCGACGCGTTCATCGACCACCATACAGCGCTCGGTCCCATTTCCATGAATATCGCCAGAAGATAGGCCACAGGAAGCCTGACCAGCCACTGGCTGGCAAGTACTATGCTCATTACACCCTTCGTATCTCCAGCACCGTTGAGCGCACCTCCAATGATGACCGCCCATGCCATAAACGGTTCGCTGGCCATGCTGATATACAGATAGCGCACGCTTTCCTCGGCCACCAGGGGGCTGGATGAAAGCGCGTTTGAAAGGAATCGGGCGTTGAGCACAATAACTGCTGTAAGAATGCTGATTATTATTACACCTATGGCGGCCGTAACTATCCCCGCCCTGAAAGCGTCCGACTCGCGTTTTTCCCCGATCAGGTTCCCGACAACAACGGCATTGGCCATATTCAGGGCGAACGCGGGAAGGAATATGGCGGCTTCAATTCGGAGTCCGTTCGTAAAAGCGGCGATAACCTCGATGGTGTTGACCGGCAGTGCTCCAAGGATAAGGAAGAGCATGGTGGCGCCGATCTGCCAGAAAACCTGCAAAAGCCCTGCAGGCCAGCCCGTCGAAGCGATCTTCTTAACGACGCCGAGTGACTTTTTCAACGAACCGGTAAACCATTTGCCGAGATGATATGAGTTAAGCATAGCACCCGCGATATAGCTTGCAACGGTGGAAAGGGCAATACCGAGATATCCGAGCGGTGTATGGAAAACAAACACGAAATTCAGACCGATGTTGAGAAAGCACACAACGGCCATCGAGGCCATCGATCTTCGAACCCTGCCGGTGGAGCGCAGTATCCCATTTGTATTGATAAGATAATAATGAAACGGCAGTGCGGCCGCGTAGATCACGATAAGACCGGAACCATGGGTGACGATGTCCGCGGGCATATCGAACAATCGCAGGAGCGAAGGCCCGAAAAGAGCCGTAAGTATCCCGAGAAAGGTTCCGGTACCTATTGTCGTGATCGATATCGAGGAAACGGCGCCCGATAATTCATGGTGTTCTCCCGCGCCGTGCAGACGGGTGATCACGGCGACGGTGCCCACCGTCAGGGCATTTGCGACGACTATGAACAGAAAGTACATCTGGGAGATGAATCCTATCGATGCCTGGACCTCTTTCCCGAGGAGGCCGGCGATGTACACATCAGTCAGATTGATGAAAAAATCGAACAGAACTATGAGTATAAGCGGCCAGGATGTCTCCCAGCTTCGCCGGATATGGGGCGCCGAGCTTGTGAACGCCTCCAAAAGCTTCGTACACAAAGGGAATGTTTCTTTTTTCACGCAGATGGCATATCAGTACGGGCACGCCGCTGTCAAGTCAATCGATATGGGGGAAAAATGCCGGTAATCATTAATCCACGATTTCCGATGCACACCGGGGCTACAGTGCATTGTAATTCCCAATATAATACGCCATAGGGCTTATCGAGACGCGTATTCGGGAACTTGATTTTCCTCGGAAAAAAACACCCGCGCATCTACGATACCGACGCCCTCGCCTCGTGGATAAACCATGACCGGATTGAGATCTAATTCCGATATTTCCGGGTGGGAGCTCATGAGTGCCGATATCCGGCATATCACTTCCACCAGGGCGTCGATATCGAGCTCTTTCCCGCCGCGGGCCCCTCGAAGAATCGGATAGGATTTTAGTTCGTGCAGCATCTGGAATGCCTCTTTGCCGGTTACCGGCGCGAGCCTTATCGAGCGGTCCTTGAATATCTCGATGAATACTCCTCCCATACCTGCAAGCACTATAGGACCGAAAACTGGATCACGTCTGGCGCCTACGAAAAATTCGGTACCCGCGGGGGCCATTTCATGGACGAAGAATCCGTCAACAGTAATCGGCTGAGGCGCGTTTTCGAGCGAAGTCCGCATCTGGAGTATCGCGGTTTCCAGCTCCGTCCGGCTGTTGATGTTGAGCCTCACCCCCCCGACATCGGATTTGTGTGACGCGTCGCGGGAAAGAAGCTTGAGCGCAAGGGGAAAACTGAGATCGGAAAGATCGAAGTCACCGTCTGGAGAAATCCGTATGCCCTTAACCGGATAAAGACCAGCGGCCGAACACATAAAAAGAGCTTCGTCAGTGAGCGGAATCCTGGACTCGCGCAGGCAGTGTTCGCGCACGCGGTGGACTATTGACGATTCGACGGAATATGACAGTACATTGCCGCGGTGATCGCGGAAATTTTTTCTTTCCCAGTAGCTCGCGGACACATGGAGCGCGTGCGCGGCCTTGAGAGGCGAGGTGTACGTCGGGTAGGGATGGTTTTTTGTTATATCGACGACCTCGTCGATATCCGATATCATGGCGATCGACACCGGCTTGCCGAACTCATTCACAATCATGCCGACGCTGTCCAGAAAGGTGCGGGACATCCCAGATTCGTATTCCGCCTGATAGAGATGATTGAAAAGCACGCCGTCAACCTCCGGAAGCGCGATTGCCTCGCGGAGAATATTGATAAAAATCGTATAATCGAAGATCTCGCCCAGGTCGAGCGGATTCTGATGGGATATCACCCTGCTCCTGTACATCGATTTAACTTTATCGATAAAGCTCTGAGGAAACTGGATCATTTCGAATCCGAACTTTTCGCAGGCATCGGCCGAGATGACCGCGTGACCGCCGGAGCGGGACAGGACGGCCACCCGACGTCCCCTCATGGGGGGGAGCTGCATTATCTTTGCGGCGGAAACAAGTTCTTCCTCATCTTCGACGCGTATCACCGCGGCCTGTTTGAAAGCGGCATCGACGATATCATCTCCGGAAGAAAGAGCCGTGGTATGAGACTGGGCTATACGGGCGCTTGCGGCGCTTCTGTTCGATTTCTGTACGATTATCGGTTTCTCGGATGTCATTGCGCGTTCGAAAAACTCCCTGCCCCGGCTGAAACCCTCCAGATACGCTACGATCGTGCTTGTTCCCGGATCAGACAGATAATACGATAAAAAGTCGACTTCGTCGAGCTGAAGCTTGTTTCCTACCGCTACGAATTTGTTTAGGTATACATGGTTATCCGGAAGCGCGTGAAGAAAAGTGTTGCCGACCCCTCCGCTCTGGGAAATGATAGAGACGCTGCCGACGGTAAAGTCCTTCGAAAAGAA
>CAZEAH010000234.1:0-5656 GCA_964510075.1 uncultured Leptospirales bacterium
CTTCTCCGCGCGCATCCACAGCGGCGCGAGCTTCAGGTTCACACAGCCGTATTCGGTGGCGATGAACTGAGCGGTCTGGCGGGGCACGGTGACGGCCGTGCCGGGCTTGAAACTCGGCACTATGCGCGAGATGAGCTTTCCGTCCGGAAGGGTATAGGTTGAAGGCAGGCAGATGAAGCTCTTTCCGCCCTTCGACCAGAAGGAACCGAGCACGAAATCGAGCATGCCGCCGTTACCGGAGATCTGCTGGAACCCGTTGCTCTCGGCGTTCACCTGTCCCATGATGTCGACCTCGATGGCGGAATTTATCGAGACGAAATCGTCGATCGACTTGATGACGTCGAAGCTGTTAACATAGCCCACGTTGTAGGACGCCAGCGACGGGTTGTTGTGGATCCAGTCGTACAGCTTCTTGCTTCCGAGCGCGAAGGTGTAGGCGGTCTTCCACCTGTCCGCGTTTTTGCGCGAGTTGTCCAGCCTGCCCGAAAGCTCCATCTCCATAAACGCGTCGACGAGCATCTCCGTGTGTCCGCCGAGGTTTTTGAGGTCACTCTGGGCGATCATGTGCCCCAGCGTGTTCGGCATGCCGCCTATTCCGAGCTGAATGCAGCAGCCGTCGTACAGGTACTTGAACACGTGCTCGGCGATTTTCTTTTCGACCTCGGTGGCCTCGATGTTCGGCAGCTCGAACATCGGCTCGTTGTCGCCCTCTACGATATAGTCTACCTGCGAAACGTGGATCGACTCCCTGGTCCCGCCCAGGGCCACCGGCATGTTCTTGTTGACCTCTACGATCACCTTGTGCGCCTTGCACCACCCGAGCATGCAGGCGTTGCTGATGCCGAAGTTGAAATACCCGTTTTCATCCATCGGCGCGGTTCGCATGATGTGCACATCCTGAAGGCGGATCCCGGTTTTGTGGGGATCGTAGTCGTGCAGCGGCCCGCGCAGGTGCTCGGTCTCCCAGTCCGTCTCGCCGAAATGCAGCGGTGCGTACGATACGCGGTCCGGATACTGCATCTTCATGATCCTGGTCAGCAGCGAGAAATGGAAATCATTGTAGGTGAAGGTCTCCCCCTCCGGGTCCTGGGTCAGCACCTCGGGTACGGGCGGTATCGTAACCGCCCCGTAAACATGGACGTCTTTCAGCTCGCCCTTGCGTTTTGCGAGCGCGGTGTCGCATTTCACCGGCTTGCCGTTGAAGAACGCGTAGGTGATCCAGTCGCCGGACTTAACGCACTTAACCGCTTCGTCCGCAGTGCACAGCTTCTCCCTGTACTGCTTCATAACGTCCTTTTTCGAGTGGTACTCCATGACTCCCCCCATTAATAGATAAGCGCTATTTTTTGACCAGTGCGGTCACCAGAAGCCTCTCCGCGAACGCGAGTACCGGCCGAAGGAAGGGGCTTATCCCCTCCCTCCCCCATTTGTCCTGCTCCACCTGGACTATACCCCAGAACGACGCCCATACGAAGTCCGTGGTCTGGCGGACGTCCATGTCCCGCAGATATCCCTTCTTAATCGAAAGGACCGTGATCCTGTTCCCCTCGTCGAAGCACCGCCTGGCGAGCTCCTTTATCCGCCGCGCGGCCTCGGCGCTCATCTCCCGTCTCAGACCCACCTGCAGGAAAATGATGAACAGCCTGAACAGGTCCGGATCGCGTTCGAAGGTGCCGTAGTACACCTTGAAGACGTCCGCGATTATCTCCCCGCCCGAGTCGTACGCCCCCTCTTCGACCGACTTTCGTATCGCTTCGAGCTCCGCTCCGAGCGAGAGTACCAGCGGCTCTACCAGCGCGACGATAAGCTCGTCTTTGGTCCGGAAATACTGGTAAATGGTGGGCTTGGTGATGCCGGCCTCCGCGGCGATCTCGTCCATGGTGGCGCCCGTGTAGCTTTTGGCGAGCATCAGCGTGCGGGCGGCCAGGAGTATCTCGTCCATCCTCCTGGCCTTTTCCCTTTTCATCCTCTCGCGTATCGCCGCTTTTCTGGACACAAGACCCCCTGTGTGGCTCAACAATGATTATATTAAGATATTATGTCAATATTATTTATACTATAAGTTAAATCAATATACTATTAGTAAAATAATACTATTTTAAGCCGGGAGGGCTTCGCCCGGAGGCCGTGCGCGATTAATTTGTGATTGACTATATCGATTTTTGAGTCGCGATTACCTGAGGGACGCGTCTTGCGGCGGCACCTGACCGGCTTGGAGCATACGACGGGTCGCTTACACGAGAGTCGACCGGCACCGTACATTCATGGGCGAAATCACCGAAAACTTCGACAGCGTCATCCGAAATTCCTCTTTTATCGCGAGGGTCCGGGCGATCCGCGACGACGCCCGGTCGTACCGCGCTCTCACGCACGGAGAAATATCGGAACTGGAGTCACGGGGCAACCGCTCCCTCCGCTGGGACCTGGTGCGCGTTCACGCCGAATTCACACCGGACTTCATATTCGGTTCAACCTTTTCAGGCGAATGCCGCCTGGGCCGCTTCGACGGCACGGAGATCCCTCTTTCAGGCGCGGTTTCGCTCCCGGCCGGAATTTACAACAGCCTCATCATTTCGTCGACGATCGGCGACAACTGCCTTGTCCGCGACGCGGGCATGGCGGCCAATTATTACATTGCGGACGGGGCGGTCGTCTTCCGGGTCGGGGAACTGTCATCGACGGAGTCGTCCGCCTTCGGAAACGGGCGCGCGATCATCGTGGGCAACGAGACCGGAGGCAGGGAGATCGCTTCCTACGCCGAGATGACCATCGCGGTCGCCGAAGCGGTGCTTAAAAACAGGGGTGATGCGGAACTCATGCACCGATATACGAAATTTATCGGCGAATACGTCGCCGCCTGCGCCCTGCCGTTCGGAGTTGTCGACTCCGGGGCGGTAATCACGCACACGCCCGCAGTCAGGGACTCGTTTATCGGAAGCGGCGTCCGAATCGACGGTGCGGCGCTCATAGAAAACTGCACGGTGCTCGGCGGCCCCGGCGAGGAAACCTTCATCGGCCCGGGGGCCATGGCGAGGAATTCCTGCATACAGTGGGGTTGCGAGGCGACGTCGATGGCCATCGTCGACAACTCCATCCTCACCGAGCACTCCCACGTGGAACGGCACGGGAAGGCGACCAACATCATACTGGGACCCAATTCGGGAATTGCCGAGGGTGAGGCGACCTCCTCGCTCATCGGGCCCTTCGTGGGCTTCCATCACCAGTCAATGCTGATCGCCGCGCTGTGGCCGGAGGGAAGGGGCAATATTGGGTACGGCGCGAATATCGGCTCGAACCACACGTCCAGGGCCCCCGACCAGGAGATCTGGTGCGGCGAGGGGATTTTTTTCGGTCTGGGAACAAACATAAAATTCCCCGCCAATTACGTCAACGCGCCCTACTCTATCATCGCCACGGCCGTCGTCGTCGCTCCGCAGAGGATCAATTTCCCCTTTTCCCTCATAGCGCAACCGGAGCGCGCCATGCCGGGAATCCCCGAAACCCATAACCAGATCATGCCCGGCTGGGTGCTCGCGCACAACCTGTACGCGATACTCCGAAACGAGGCAAAATACCAAAAAAGAAACAAGGCCCGTCGGACCCAATTCGACTTCCGGGTATTTCGCCCGGAAACCGTCGCGAAAATGGTCTCCGCGCGGAAAATCCTGTCCAAGATAACGACGTCGAAAGAGGCGTATACGGGGGATGATATCCCCGGCGCCGGAAAAAATTTCATGACAGAAAAATGCCGCGTCCGCGGAGTGGAGACCTACACGTTTTTCATAGAGTACTATGCCCTGATGGGGCTGAGAGACAGGCTGGCGCGACTCGCCGCGGGGAGCGGGCCCGCCTCCGCCTACGCGCCCGACGTTTCCGATCCCGAGTGGGAATTCGTGCGCGGGATACTCGCATCCGAGGGCCTCGATCGGGCCGCCCCCGCCGAGAACATGCGGAGGCTCATCGAATACCGAAAAAGGGTGTTTGCGGAAACGGTACGCTCGAAGGAAAAGGACGAACTGCGCGGTCGAAGCATCATCGACGATTACGACCAAATCTACGTGAGCGCGGGCGATGACGCGTTCATCCGCGAGGCGCGCGAAGAAACGCAAAGATATATCGAGGAGACGGAAAGACTTATAAAAAGTCTGTAGCCTCCTCCACCCCCCGCGTGTACACCCTTCATCTTCCGTCTTGACAGACTCGCCCGACTGGAACATACTGTCGGCGGCTTCCCGTCGAATCTCGGCGAGCCGCGCATCCCCGATGCGAAAATACAGAAAAAGGAATGCGGAATGAAAAAATTACTGCCGGCATTGGCCGTACTCGTCCTCATCCTCGCCGCGCTCCCCGTCGTAACGGGGGATCTCGAGACAAGGGAACTCAACGACGATGTCCGAAAGGAGCTGGGCCTGAAATTCCTGAAGCTTCCCGACGGCAGCGTCCATTACGACGTCAGCGGCCCCCAAAAGGGCGAGACCGTGGTGCTGGTCCACGGCAACGCCGCGCCGTATTTTTCCTGGGACAAAAACATGAAAGCGCTTACCGACGCGGGATTCCGCGTGGTCCGCTACGACCTCTACGGTTTCGGCTATTCGGACCGGCCGGACACGGTCTATTCGCGCGAGCTGTACGACCGTCAGCTTTCCGGCCTGCTCGAAAAACTGAACATAAAGGGTCCGGTCAATCTGGTCGGAACATCCCAGGGCGGCAGCATCGCCGTGTACTTCACGGCGATGCACCCGGAAAGAGTGAAACGGCTCGCGCTCCTTTCGCCCTTCATCAACGTGCTCCCGATGAAGGCGATGATAGGCCTAATAAAGGTCCCGGGCGTCGGCGACTATATCGGACGCGTCGCCCTTGACCGCATTAATATCAATTATCCCAAAAAGGTATTCGCCGATACCTCCGCCATACCGGCCGAATACACGAACCGGTACAGGGAACAGCTTTCGTACAGAGGGTTCAAACGCGCACGGCTCTCCAACCTCCGCGGCGATTCGCTCGCCGACTTCACCGCCGAGTACGAAACGGTCGGAAGATCGCATATTCCCGTGCTGCTCACCTGGGGGACCGCGGACATCGTGATACGGTCCGATTCCGTCGCCACCATCAAAAAGGCGATGCCGAAGCTCGAATATCACGAAATACCGGGGGGCGGGCACCTCGTCCATTACGAAAGCCCGGAGAAGGTAAACGGGGTGCTGGTGAAATTTTTAAAGAAATAACCACACGCGGCCCGGCGAGCCCGCCGGGCCGCGTGTATCGGCGATTCTAGCGCAGGATGCTGCCGAGGATACCGCGGACCAGCCTGGCGCCGGCCTTGCCGGCGATTTCCCGACCGATGGTGCGGCCGATGCGCCGCGCCATACCCTTGGCGAAACTCTCGGCCACGGTCTGCCGGCCGCGTCCTCCGGCGGCCGGTTTTTTCGCGGCCCTGCCGGGTTTCATTTCTTCCTCTTCGGGGCCTTCGGCCTTTACGCGTTTCTGCGCTTTTTTCGAGAGTATCTCGAAGGCCGATTCGCGGTCAATGTCCTTTTCGTACTTGCCGCGCAGTTCCGAGGACTTCAGCAGTTCAGCGCGCTCATCGTCCGTTATCGGTCCGAGGCGGCACCCCGGAGGACGCACGAAGACGCGCTCCACCATCCCGGGAACGCCC
>CAZEAH010000235.1:0-5629 GCA_964510075.1 uncultured Leptospirales bacterium
CGGCAGGGCCGGTCGACGCCCGCCGCGCTTTTCGCGTATTCGATCGCGGCGACCAGGCCGCCGATCGAATCGACCAGCGCGCGCTCCTTCGCGCGGCTTCCCGCGAACACGCGCCCCTCGGCCACCGACGGGATCGAAGCGGCGGGGATGGAGCGCCCGCCCGCCACCTTCTCGGTGAATCCGCGATAGGTGAAGTCGACCGCCTTCTGTAAAAGCTCACGCTCGCGCGGCGATAGCTCCCTCGACTCGTCGAAGATGTCGGCGAACTCGCTCATCTTTATAATGTCCTTGTTGATGCCGAGCGTCGCGTAGAGCTTTCCGAGGTTGAGCTTTCCCATCACCACGCCGATCGAGCCGGTGACCGTGCCCGCTCCGCTATAGATTCTGTCGCCCGTGCATGCGATGTAATAGCCGCCGGAGGCCGCTATGTTCCCGAATGAGAAGACCACGGGCTTGTTGTATTTCTTTTTCATTTCGAGCAGCGCGTGCCACATGAAATCCGACGCGGTCGCCGACCCCCCGCCGGAATTCACGCGGACCACCACCGCGCGCACCGATGATGACGAGAACACCCGCTCGAGCGTCTTTTTAAACGACCCGTCGCCGGTGGCGTTCGGCCCCAGCAGGCCCGAACGGCGCTCCTCACCCCTTATTATGGAACCGGAAACGTGCACCACGGCGATTACGGGAACGGGGCCCCATTCCACGGCGCGGCGTTTCCGCGCGAGGTACTCCTCCAGTTTCACGGCCCTGTCGACGCCGCCGACAAGCCTCTTCTCCACATCGTCGGGATAGGCGACCTCGTCGACGAACCGGGCCTTTCTGGCCTCGGCGGGCTCCAGGAATCCGCGCGCGAAGAGCGCCTCGATCTCGGTACGCGCAAGGCGCCGGTCCGCGCCGATATCGTCCAGGAACTGCCCGTTGAGGTCGGACAAGAGCTCGGTCAGGTTTTCGCGGTGCGCCTCCGACATGCCCTCGCGCGTGAAGGGCTCGTTGAACGACTTGTATTTCCCCTTCGATATCGATTCGAAGCGCACGCCGGCCTTGTCCATCAGGCCCTTGAAAAAATAGACCTCGGCGACCAGGCCGGATATGGCGAACGGGGTGTTGGGAGCCATGCACACTTCGTCGGCAGACGCGGCGAGATAATACTCCTTATTGCCGATTGACGCGAGCGCCGCGTAGGCCTTTTTCCCCGATGCCCGGAAACGCTTTACGGCCGCGCGCGCCTCCTGCACCTGCGCGAAACCAAGCGGCATGGCGTCGATCACAAGCAGAACGGCCGAGATCGACCGGTCGGCCGCCGCTTCGTCCAGGGCGGCGATCATGTCGTGAAACGAGGGACGCCGCTCCCCGAGCACGCGCTCCTCCTCGATCTCGTTCATGCGCTCGGCGAACCGTATTACGAGCACGCCGCGAGACGGCGCGACCGCGTCGCGGTACTTCGCGGCGGAAAGCCCCGCACCGTAGGCCGCGGTGCGCGGCGAGCCGTTACGGCCCATGCCGTTGTAATAATCGAGCACCAGGGTGGAACCCACCGGGCCCTCAAAGTCGATGGGCACAAGCGCTCCCGCCGACATGTCCCCGGAGGGGTTTGACCCGGCGAAGACCAGGATGTCGCGCGGAAGCCGCAGTTCAGCCGAGAAGAAGATGCCGTCGCGATTGAAGCGCTGACCGGACCGCCGTTCCGCATCGCAGGAGAGCGACAGCCTGTCGCCGTACGGCCGGATGGAAATGGAGTACACCTCGCTCACGGGGACCCTGCCGCCTCCCAATCGCGGCTCGTTAAGATCGCGAAGCACATACCCCAGCGAGATGAACCGCGCTGGACGAAGCAGCGCCCCCGCGGTAAACGAACGGTATTTCCGGTATCCGTCGCTCGCTCCGGCGGCAAAGGAGTAGGCCGCGCCGATGCCGAATACGTTTCCGAAAAAAAATCCCTTGGCAAGACTCAATATGTCCATGCGGGCGCCGGTAAAGTCGTCCACGGCCGGGTCGTACAGGTCGCCCGCGTGCAGGTAGGAGAGCGCGAGCCCAGCGATCGAAATGGAGGCCAGATGGTCCGAGTCGTCACCGCCTTCGTGGCGAAACAGCCGGTAACTGATGAAGGGAGCCGCGTCATCGTCGGCAAAGACCGGATTGGCGAACTGCGCTCCCGTGAGGTTCGCGTTCGCCGCGTGCCCGCCCCGCCTTACGAAATCGAGAGGGTCGGGCGCGGACTCGGCCCTGCTGCCGAGCGCGCACGCAAGCGCCGTCGCCAGAGCGGCGGTTTTACAGAATCTTAATACCGATAACCGTAATGTCATCATGGATCGCCTCGCCGAAACTCTCGGCCTTCTCCATTATCATGCGTATCTTGTCTTCGATCTTTGCGTCCCTCGCGCGCGAGACCACCTCGAGCAGTCTGCTCTCGCAGAACTGCTCCTCGGTCCGCTCGTCGTAGAGCTCTACGAGGCCGTCCGTATAGAGGATGAGTTCGTCCCCCCTGGAGAACGCGAACCTCGAGGAGGAATAGCTCGCGTCCGGGTCGGCCCCCAGTATCTTGGACCTGCCTTCAAGGGTCGACAGGTCCTTTCTGCCGGCGCGTATGAGCACGGGCGCGCAGTGCCCCGCGTTTATATACACCAGTTCGCGCGTCGCCTTGTCGTAAACTCCGACAAACAGCGTTATGAGGTCCACGCCGTTGTAGCGGCGGGTGAGGAAGTGGTTCACTTCCTCCACCGCGCGCTCGATAGTTTTCTTTTCCATCAGCATGGCGTTGATGATACTGCTCGTCATCGAGAGGATCATGGAGGCCGAGAGCCCGTGACCGGAAACGTCCGCTATGACCAGGGCGGTGCGGTTGCGGTCGATGGTGATGAAATCGTAGTAGTCGCCCGTCACCTTGATATAGGGCCTGTTGTAATAGTGGATCGCCAGGCCCCTCTTTTCCGGTGCCCTTTCGGGAAAAAGCCTCTGCTGGATGGCGGAGGCGATGTCGAGCTCCCGCTCGAAACTGCGCCGGGTGATATAGTCGTTGAACAACCGGTCGTTCTCGATGAGCTGATGGAGCTGAAGCGCGACCGTCTGCAGATAGCCGACCTCCTCGTCGCTGAAGAACACGTCGCCGGCCTTGTCCCCGACCATGAGCGCTCCCCGGATCTCCCTCTCCCGTATGAGGGGTACCGCGATAAGCACATCCCTTTCCGCCATAAAGCGGTACACGCTGTCCTCGACCGCGTCATTGCGGATGAGCGTGTAGCACAGCATCGTCGCGGGGCTTTCGGTCAAGAACCGGAAGAGCGCGGATTCTCTCGACAGCGGCTCGGCATAGCGAAGAAGTTCGGACGGGTAGGCGCCCGGACGGTCCTCGAACAGGATGAGGCGCGGCCTGGGGGTTCCGGCGACCGAGGCCACCTCCGCGAATATCTTATCAAGTTTCGCCGGCAGATCCGTCGGGGAGGAGACGAGTTCGGCGATGGTCTGGAGCGACTCGGCGTATCGGTCTCTCCCGCCCTGCAGGCTCGAGCGAAGCCGGTCATTGGCCATGAATTTGGCCTTCAGGAGGACGATCATACCTGCCGCAAACAGAACCGCGTCGACCAGCATCCGGCCGGAAAAGGCCCGAACGCTCATGAGATGGTACAGGCCCGCCGCCCCGGCTGCCGCTATCGCGGCGTTCAGAAATATCACCACCGCCCCCCTGCCCAGATACGGCGCCACGTTGAAGAAATTATTCTCGAGAAGTCTGTTTCCCACGCAGAGTGGAACGATCAGCATCAGGCCCGGAGGAAGGGCGTATGGAACGGCCACATCCGCGCAGAGACGCAGCAGGAACAGGAACACCGGCACAAGAAAGCCGAAGACCATACAGAGCAAAATGGTGACATTGCGGCGGACGAGGTAGCCGTTTCGCGCCCCGACGGTCGATACGACAAGGCTGCCGATGGAGAAAAAAGAACAGAGCACCAGGTACAGAGCGAGCACTCTGAGTACGTATGCCCCGTCTGATCCCGAGGGGAAGGATACCGATGCGAACACGATGGCCGCGCCGGGAACAAGCGCGACGGCCGCTGCACCCGAGCTCGTTTTTCTGTTTGTCAGGTTGAATCCGATAACCACTCCCGTATAGCCAAGCAGGACTCCGCTGAGCACGAACACGGGGACATAGGCGCCGCGCGTATGCAGGTCGACCAGAAGAAAGCAGTACAGGGACAGCGCCAGGCCGAACCACACGAACAGCCTCACGAGCCTCCTGAAAGGATGAATCATCCGTATTATGAAGGCCCAGGTAAACTGGATGTCCGCGCATGCGATAAGGAAAACCACGAGCCAGCGCGAATCGTCTCCCGTGTAAAGACCCGGAAACGCCGGAACGGCGGTTCCGGCCTTAACCGCACCGGCGAATCCATAAGCCTCCAACAGGAAGAACGCGTTGAGAAACGCGATGCCGGCCAGCAATGCAGCGTTTGCCAGATGCCTCCTCACGGGCGTTCCTCCCTGCGGACCATGACAAGCAACCTGTCGCTCGAACCGCCGCCGGACTTCTCCGCAAGCGAGCGGACAAGGGTCGAACGCAGCTTCGTTAACTGGAGTTCCCGGTTCCGCTCGATTATTTCCGTAAAATATGCGGGGTCCTCGGCGAGGGCCCTGTGGTAGGCGTCACAGCACAGGAGCATGATGTCGCCCGGATGAATTACGAGCGACTGCGTGACGGAACGGCCCTGCCGGCGGTGCCGGTCAATCCCCTTCCCGGGACGAAAAACGAAGGGCGCGGGATAGCCGAAGCTGGAGAACAGAAATTCACCGCTCCGCCTCAGGGAGCCGTGCAGTATGACCAGGTCCTGGGCATGGAGGCGCTTCGCCCTGATGATCCGCTTCATCCGCGCGAGCACGCCGGCCGGCGAGAGGCCGAGGCGCGCGAAGCTCTGAAGAACGGATTGCACGCCGGGCATGAGAATGGAAGTGCCGGCGATATTGTCTTTGATCCGGTATACGGAGATGCGGACATCGTCCTCCACTGCATCGTTTTCAAAAAGGTCGTAAAATTCACGGATCATGAGCGAGGCCGTTTCGTGGTACACCCTCAGCTCGAACCCTCCCATCACCCCGCCCGCGGGCGGCAGGAACTTCTTCTGCACCCTCGCGGCAAGCTCGTACTCCTTCTCCAGCTCCTTCTTTCTTACGATCTCGTCGAGAAAGAAGCGGTTAACCGACAGTACGGCGACTTTCGAAGCGAATATCTTCAGCAGCCTGATCTCTCCGGGGGAAAACCTTCGACGCTGGCCTCCCGTAACGATAAGCCCCAGGAACATTCCGTGGTAATAGATCGGCACGGCGACTTCGCCCCCGAGCCTGTCAAGCTCGTCGATAATCGAGTTCTCGAAGTGGATGGAAGCATTCAGCTTGCTCCTGACGATGACGTCGTCCGGGCCGCTTATCACCCTGAAAAGAATGTTGTCCTTCGATATCCGCGCGTTGCGGATTATCTTGCGCCGCCTGTTCTTCTGATAGAAGATGTTAAACTCGTCCCGGTCATGATAATAGAAGACGAGCATGCCCGTCTGCACGCCGATCAGATCGAGTATCTGGTCGAAGGTCGCCCGGAGCACCTCGTCGAACGACTCGATGCTGAGTATGGAGTCGACCG
>CAZEAH010000236.1:0-5622 GCA_964510075.1 uncultured Leptospirales bacterium
GAGCAGGTTGATGTTCCGGCGACGGGCGGACAGCCGCCTGTACGCCTCGAGAAGAAGGTCGAGGTTTTTGTCTTTCGACATACGGCCAGTAAAAAGCAGCGTTACGCCGTCGCGGATGCCGAAGCGTTCCATGAGGAGCGTTTTGCCCGTCTCCTTCATTGAAAAGAATTCACAGTCCAGACCGCGTCGGAATATCTTCATTTTCGAGCGCTCGTATCCGCGGGCCTCGGTGATATCCATGTATTCGCGCGTGGGCACATGGATTTCATCCATTGAATTGTAGAACCAGATCATGAGGCGCTCGAGGACGTAGGGGATTATGCCGCCGCCCACGACCGCCTTTGACTGAAGGTAGAAGTCGGTATGATAGATGCCGACCTTCTTGATCTTCAGAATGTTCGCCGCCATGAGCGCGAAGAGACCCACAGGCCCCGGCGTCGAAATGAATATCTCGTCGGGGGCGTAGCTTTTAATGAGCCTGAGCGCCCGGATGAGCGCCGGTATCTTCAGCGTGTACTTGTCGTAGTACGGCAGCTTGAACGCGTACAGAAAAGGGAGATTGACGAAGTTCGGCGGAAGTTCGTCGGTGATCTCCTCTTCGAGCAGCGACGACACCAGGTAGAGCTTGAGGTTCTTCTCGTGCGCGAGCCATCCGAGCTTTTTGAGCGTTACCGAAGGCCCGTTGAGGTCGTTGATGGTGTCGGTGAACCAGAGTATGCGCTTTTCCCTGTTCAGTTCGTTATTGGCGTACGAAGCGGGCAGGGGCGACAGGTCCTTTGGTCCGTCGAGAAAGAGATATTTTACCGGTGACAGAAAGGGCATGGAAAAGAGAAGCGACGCGGCGCCCTGCCCCTGCTGAAGTGTTTTATTTCCATGGGCCGCCGACCCGGTAAGTCGGGCATAGGCGGCGCTTATTTTGTTCAAGAGCATCGTTTTTTCCTGTTGTGGCCGTAATTCGAGAATCGGGTGCGAGTGAACCGAACGCTTCAGCCGCGGTCCTTCTCGAGGGATTCGAGATTCAGTTGACTTTTGTCGCGTCGGTTGATGCGCTGATAGAAGTACTCAACCAGCACCCAGAGGAATGCCGAGAGCCAGAATATGAAGAATATTTCGAGTACCGAGAATTTCATTGTCGTTCCTCCATCTGCACATTGTTAAGCAAGAGGCGTGCCGGATAAATAAAATAATGCCTACGTAAGTCCTCGTTTTTCCAGGGGTTTTTGAGGGTTGGCGGGGCAGGGCCTGTAATACCCGTTTTTGTGGTATGTTATTAATAACACTGTATCAGAAATGCAACAAATCGTCGGCTGAAACGGCCGGGCATTCCTTCCTATAAATTCGATTTCATCATTATAGTAAGCTTAGGACACGGGATAACTGGATTTTCAAGTGTCTTGCCGTGTATAGGGTATGGTATAAATCGATGCGATGTACCGCGCCTTCCCCGTTTTTTCCTGTACCTCGAGTTCAACAGCGGGTAGAATACGCGGATGGATGTGGTGATTTCGAATGCATGGTTATGGAGGAAGATGGGCATGAATCGATCCGCTTCTTTAAAGGCAGTGATTGTATCGCTGTTTATCACCCTGTGTGTAAGCGGTGCGTGCGGCAAGGGGCCCTCGAGGTCCGATGCTCTTGGCGGCACTATCGTCGCACTGGACGGAGAGGTGGCCGTAAACGGCGTTCCCGCCGTGTTGAATGGGACGATCGGATACGGGGATACCATTATTACCGGACTTAAATCATGGTGCCGTATCGTGGTTGATGGCAGTAACATTATAAAGATCGGGCCGGACTCGGTGATGGTATACCGCCTGGTGAAGGATGACGGCCGCCTCGATCTCCGGCAGGGGTATATAGGGGCCGTGCTGAAAAATTTGAAAAACGTGAGGGAGTTCCGAGTCACCACTTCCACGGTGGCGGCGGGCATCCGGGGAACCGCGCTCTGCGTGGCGGCCGAATCCCCGGATACCACCTATGCATGCGTATGCAATGGAAGGATCGGCTTTACACCCGACGGCGCGAAAGAGGAGAAGCTCGTCTCCGCCGCCCATCATCACGCGGCGCGGTACGTGCGCGAGAAGGGCCGCGTGGTGGTGCGGGAGGCGGGATTGCAGTATCATACCGACGCGGACATTGAGGCGCTCGCCAAAGCCATCGGCGTTACGGTGGACTGGAGTACAATCGAATAACAGGTCCCGCGTACCCCCGTATCGGCGGGGCTACTGCCGGTTCTTTTTCCGCACGGCCAGAAGCAGGTTCGATTTGCCCTTGCCGGTAAGGACTCCGTACCCGAAGCTGAAGGGAAGCGGTTCGCTCTTCCGGCTGTAGGCCAGCGCCAGGTCGGGCTGGTCAGGCGGATTCTGCAGATCCTTGAGCTTTCGCGGACGCGTATAGGTCCCAAAGAGCCTGGCGTCCCAGTTATGCCTGTCAAAGAGCCTGAACGGCATTCCCGAGTCATCCTGTATGATAGTGGAGCTGTGATCGAGTATATATGAACACAGCTCCGCGAAACCGCCGCGGTGAAGAAGATAGACGGCCGATTTTATCAGGGTATCGAAAGAGCCCAGGCTCTGGAAGAAGCGCCCCTCGGGAGAGGACGGATCGAGCACGCGGTCCGACAGGCGCATGTCGAGATAGACGAGCGAACGGATGGTCGGGTCTCCCGGGGCGGTAAATTGTATTCTTGCGCCGGGCGCCGACGGGACGGTCCCGCCTATGGTATTGCGCGCGTCCAGCGCCGCCACTTTTCCCGAGGTGTCGATTCCGACGAGCTCGACGGCCGTCACCTGAAGGCCCAGGCGGGCGGCGAAGATGAGGAGCACGGGTATGGTCCCGGGCAGGTAGCGGTTGGGGAGCTCCCGCTGCATGACGGCGCTGTGAAAATAATTGCGTGAAGCGATGCTCTGTATGGCGCGATGAATGCTTGCAAGTCCTTCTGCGAGCTCGGCGGGCGAGAGGTTCAACGGGTCGGGGACGGGGCCGGGGTCTTCGAGGGCGATCATTACGTATGTCCGCGCGTTCGGGTAGAAGGTGTAGAGGTTCGCCAGGTCGGCCCCGCTGAAGGGGTAGAAGGCCGTTTTGGCCCGGGGCAGTCCTTCGAGCTGTGCGTCCCTCCACGGAGTAATGGTGTCGATATTTTCCGCGCGCACCTTTTCCCAGAACGCGTTCATCGACTCGACATGGCGCGCGTACTGAGGGGTTGCCGCCGCCTCGCGGAAGGGACTTTCGGGCCGCTGGGGCATTCCCGCGAGGAAGAGGGCCAGGTCGTTCCAGTACGGGTTTGTCCGGGCCTTTTCCAGTTTCTCGGCCGTGGCGCAATGGTACAGTCCGAACAGAAGCAGCATAAGCAGGATGGAGGTCTTTTTTTTCATTGCGGCGCTCTCCGACGTGGGGACATTTTCAGGGTGAACCTTTCTGCGTTATTCGGGCCGGCACATCACCAGCGCCGTATTCGACAGGATGGGGAGTTCATCGGGGCCGGGGCTCTTTTCATCTTCCTTCGAGTTACTCGATTACATTGTATTAAGGAATTTCCTGTTAAACGGCCTGAGAAGTTTTTGTTTTTTTTTGTCTGAAAGTCAATTATATTGCGTGTTTTTGGTTTATTTTCTTGACTTTTTTGTGCTATGATCTTAATTAACCGATCAATTTAATCGTTTGGTTAATGTCTTTTAGGTTTCCTGCCATCGATTAAGCCACGGACGTTTGAACGGTTCGTATCGTTTATAAGTTCTCTATTATCAATCAGTCCTTGCACGGCCACGGTACCGCTGCGGCCGGGGAATCGTGTATGACTTTTTTGAGAGGAAGTTCGAGATGTTAAACTCCGAGCAGATCCAGACCAGGGACCGCATACTTCAGGCGGCCAAAAAGGAATTCGCCGAGCGCGGATACGACGGGGCCCGGATGAGCTCGATTGCGCGCAGGGCGGGCGTAAACCAGGCATTGATCCACTACTATTTCGAGAACAAGGAACAGCTCTACGTGCGGGTGCTGTACCTTATCCTGGGCGTGGACAAGGAGCCGGAGTTCACGAACGAGGCCATATTTGAATCGCTTTCCCCGTCACAGCGTTTGTACGCCATTATCTACTTCCTTGTCTACACTCACCTTGCAGAGTATGACCGCGATTTCAACCGAATCATCGCCATCGAGCTGGCGCGCGGCCACCGGCACATACGCGAGATCGTCGCGCGCTATTTCATTCCGCGGATGGAACGCATCGAACGCACCATTCTGGACGGTATCCGCTCGGGCGAGTTTGAATGCGAAAACCCCATGCTCTTCGTGCTCGGCCTTATTTCATTCGTGCTGAACTACGGCGACCGCGATAACTGGGAGGAGACCCCGTGGTTCGATCGTATCTTCAGCGAGGGGTACCGGGAGAGGGCGCTCTCGTTCCTGTTGAACCACTCGTTCAAATCGCTCCTTCCCGCGGGCAAAACGCTCTCCATTCCGTCGCTTCCGGAAAGGGAGATGGCAATGCTCAGAGAAACCATCGAGAAAACCAATACTCAGAGAAGAGGAGAATTCCGTGCAGAGTAAAATGATAGTACACACCGCGATTCTGGCCGCCTTCGCCCTCATGGCGGCCGCGCGCACCGCGGCGGGCCAGGAGATGCCCCCGGCCGGCGGCGAAAAGTCGGCGACGATCACCATCGCCGGGAACGTCATCACGCTGGAGCAGGCGATCGACCTTGTGCTCCGGAACAACCTTACGCTCCGGTCGGCCAAGTACAACGTGATCATGAGCGACAGCGACTTCGAGCGCTATAACGGCAAGTTCGGCCCCACCCTGAATCTCGAGGGCGGGTACGCGAGCCAGAAGACGCCGCCGAACAGCATGTCGGCGTTCACCGGCGACCGCCAGTACCAGTACGACGCCTCGGCGTCGATCTCGAAGCTCTTTTCCAGCGGCACGACACTTTCGGCCGGGGTGAAGGAAGTGTTTTTCGACGCGAACGATCCGGGCATTCCGGCGTTCGGCGTGCCCAGGGAGCCCGGCTACCACAAGCCCTCGCTCTTCGTGAGCCTTCAACAGGAACTTCTGCGCAACGCCTTTGGATACGGCGACCGTTTGCAGAAGGAGATGCTTAAAAGCGCGGCTCAGATGCAGCGCGCGGCCATCATCAACGAGCTTTCCGGCCTTGTGGTCTCCACCCTGGTGGACTACTGGACCATCACCGTTCAGAAATCGGCCGTGGAAAACGCCCGGCTGGAACTGGAGGCGGCACGGCAGGTAAGGGGCATCCTGGCGCAGAACGCGCGCTATGGGCTGGGCGAGCTGTACGATCTTAACCAGTACAACGCGCTGGTAGCCTCCACCGAGGCCAAACTGGAGGCGGCGATCCAGCGCCAGCACTTCCACGATCGAGCGCCCCCCGACGCGCACCTCGAGCGCCTCGGGTCGATAGCGCAGCCCGCCGCACGAATCGCACGGCACGCGCAGGTCCTCGAGGAAGTGCATCTCGACCACCACCTCGCCCGCGCCCTCGCAGCCCTCGCAGCGCCCGCCCGGGCGGTTGAACGAGAAGGCCTCCGGCCCGAGCCCGCGCCCCCGCGCCTCCCGCGTCTCGCCCAGCACGCGCCGGATCGGCCCCCCCACCTGGGAGACCCTGG
>CAZEAH010000237.1:0-5608 GCA_964510075.1 uncultured Leptospirales bacterium
ACGGCGTCCAGGCTTCAGCGGCTGAAAGAGGAGTTTTCCGATTTTACCGTCATCGGAGCCATCCTTCCGAAGGAGGAGGGGGTATTTCTGATGAGGGGAAATACAAGAATCGACATCGGGAAAGGCTACGACCACTTCGCGGAATGAACGCCGTTCATCGATTTATCGGGAACAAACTGTAAATTGTGTTGATTTTTTCCGGTCAATAGATCACTATCATTATAATCGTTCGATTGCGCTACGTGACGGCTCTGTAACGCCGATGGAGGGTAAAACCGCTCTGAAGCGGTTTAGTTAAAAACACCATGAACGACACCGATATCGCACGGCGCTTCTGCGCCGCAGGTAGTAAGGAGGGTTTCCGATGAAAAAACTGTGGGTCATTCCATCGGGAATTCCCCTCCAGGAGAAATACCTGCGCATGACGTTCAACGTGCTTATCGGTTATATCGCCGTCGAGATATTCGCCGCCCTTGCGCACGCCCTCGGTCTTTCAAGCATCACCTACCTCGAAATTTTACTTCTGGCACTCGTCGCTAACGGCGGCACGGTCCTTTTTATGCTTTATATCCGCCGCAAGACGGTTTTTACGGAGAAAACGGAGGCCCTTCTTTTCTCGCTCGAGCTCGGTCTGTATCTTCTCATGTATTCCATAGCGGTGTACAAGCTTCAGGAAATACGGACGGCGGGTCTCGTCTTCGCTCTCATCGCGGTAACGATCCTTCTTCCCTATCTTTCGTTTCTCGAAAGCCTCGCCATCTCGATCAGCTCGCTCGTCGTTTTCGCGCTTGCCTCGGTGTGCGCGATCCTGGTCGGAGGGCAGGGCGGGTCTCTCGCGCTCGAGCTTTTCTACTGCGCGCTGTTCGTGCCGGTCACCCTGCTCGTGGCCTTTACGGCGAAACAGCTGCAGGACCGCACGCGCGAGGTGGAATTGGAGCGGCAGGCGCTCGAACGATTGAACGACGATCTGCTCGAAAAGAACGTTCAGCTGGAGCGCGCGGGCGAGCGCAACCGTATCGAAATGGATCTGGCCGGGCAGGTGCAGAAGTCTTTCTTCCCGGCCGAACCGCCCGGTTCGAAGATATGGGACATCGCGTTCCGGTTCAAACCGGTGCACGAGGTATCGGGCGATCTCTACGATTTTTATCTCAATAAAGGCGAAGTCCAGGGCGTCTCATTGTTCGATGTTTCGGGGCACGGGCTTTCCTCGGGTCTCATCACGATGATCGTGCGCCCTATATTGTACCGGCTGTTTAACCGTATGGCGGGCAGGGGGCTTGCCGCCATAGCGAAAGAGGCCGCGGACATGATCCACGAGGAAATCGAGGGAACCGAAACCTTCGTTACCGGCATACTACTAAGGCTCGATGGGAACGGTGTGGAGTATGTAAACGTGGGGCATCCGGACATCATACTCCGGCGCGGCGACACCTCCGAGGTCCGCGTGGTCTCGCCGAAGGAGTCGCACTTCAGGGGCCTGCCGATCGGTGCGGGCGATCCATCGGTCACGCCCCGTGCCGTTCGCTTCACGATGAAACCGGGCGACAGTCTGCTTCTTTATACGGACGGCCTGTTTGACGGCCTTGGCAACGGCACGGCGGGCACGGGGATGGACCGCATACGGGAGGTCTTCTCGCGCGCGGACGGCGAATCGGCGCGCGAACTGTGCGATGCGGTGATCGAGAAGTACGAGAAGGCCGTCGGGGAATTCGGCGCGACCGACGATGTCACGGTGATCGTCATCCGCAGGCGGTGAAGGGGACGGCGGATTCATACGCCGCGGGAACATGGTAGTTTTGTATCCATCAATCAGGGGTTTCTTCCTTGACAGCCGCGGGAAATTAAACCAAACTTCTCCTTCGCCGCGAGTATTCTCTTCCGCCTGTCGAGGTGAGCACGCCGGGAGTTGGATACCTGACGGGAAACGAATGGCTTCTGAATTATGAAAAAATGCAATTCACCCGGATCGGTCGATGGCGTGCCCCCCTTGGATCGCGCCGCCGTGCGCATAAGTGCCCTTTCGGAAGAAAGTGATGAAAAAGAATACTATTTTGCCCTTCGACCGGCGGAACGACTCAATGCAATCGAAATGAACCGAAGGATGGTCTATGGCAAAGATCGAGTTGCACAGCGACTTCAAAGATTTCTTGAGGTTGCTGAACTCGCACGGAGTTGAATACCTGCTGGTAGGCGGTTATGCCGTCGGATATCATGGATATCCCAGGGCGACTGGGGACATGGATATCTGGATCGCGGTGAGCGAAAGGAACGCGAACGCGGTCGCGGCGGCTTTCACGGAATTCGGTATGACGGACAGTCGTGTGACGAAAGAGTTGTTTCTGAAAAAAGACATCATAGTCCGAATGGGAATACCGCCGGTACGAATAGAAGTTATCACGGGAGCGTCGGGAGTTGTTTTCGAGCAATGCTACGAACGCGCGGAAACCGTCGATATTGATGATGTCCCGATAAAAATAATTTCACTGCCGGATCTTAAAACAAATAAACGCGCCAGCGGCAGATACAAGGATCTCGATGACCTCGAGCACCTTCCGCCGGAAACAGCAGAATAGTTCACTCCCCGTCCACCTGAATGCGAAGGCGCATGTTTTTCACTCCCTCTTTCGGCACGCGCTGCTGCGGCCGAACCTCGCCGAGGCCTTTAAGTTCACTGACCAGCAGCGCGTAGCCTTCGGGGCGGATTTCGAACGTTATGGAGCGGCAGGCGCCGGTTGACGCGTCGCAGTCCTCGTCGAGTATCGTTCCTCCGGCCCTGCGCACAATCGATCGGATATCGCCGGGCGAAGGAATAACGGCGCGGACCGCTGCCGCTTCCTTTTTCTCCTCGGTCGGCGGCATCTGGCGGGCGGCTGCCACCTTCGCCTTGTCGGCCGGAGCCTCGGACGCTTTCATCCCTTCAAACTCGGATGTGCGCTCGCGACGCGTCTCCTCCGAAGCGTCAGCGGATGGCACGAAGCGTCGCGAACTGAAATTGATGACGTAGAGGCGTGAATCCCCGCTTGCCGTATCGGCAATACGCCTTCCCTCCGCTCTCCGTGTTTTATCGCGGGCCCTTATGGGGGCCATGTTTTTCATAACCTCCGCGTCAGAAACCGCGAGGCTTTCAGGGGCCTCTGAGGCTCGGTCAGCCTTACGCGCCTCGTCCGGCACGAGAATGACGAAAACGAGGGCGGCCGCCGCGAGGAGCCCGGCCGCTTCCAGGCTCAGCCGCAGTCTTCGCGGGGAGAGAAGTCGCCGCGACCGCGCAGGGGCCGGTTCGGCCGTGTCGAGCCGTTCGTTGATTTTACGCAGGAAATCGGCGGGCGCGCTTTTCCGGGAAAGGGAGGACATGGCGTCGCGGTATGCCCGGAGAGAGGCAAGCTCGCGGGCGCACGAGGCGCACGAGGCGCAGTGCTCGTCGATCGCCCGGGCCGTTTGCTCCGGAAGCCTGCCGTCAACGTATTCGGACAGGCGCTTCTGTATGCCTCCGCATTTCATCTTACACAATGCCCTCCAATTCGGGGCGCAGCCTGCGCCGCGCCCTCGCGAGCCTCGACTTGACCGTGCCCAGCGGAATACCGGTAAGAACGGCCGTTTCCTCGTAGCTCCTGCCCTCGATGTCGCAGAGGACGATAACGGTCTTTTCGTCGGGAGGAAGGCCGTCCAGCGCCCGCTGAATGATCGCCTCGTGCTCCCCCCGCTCGAACCGGGTTTCCGGGTTGGAACGGAAGGAGCGCCCGTTCGCCGGAACGAGGGCGTCGTCGGCGCCGGTGCCCTCCAGCCGCACCGCTTTTCGGGCCCGCCGGTATTCGGCCGACGCCAGGCGGTTCCGGCAGGTGTTGAGCGCTATGCGGTACAGCCAGGTCGAAAACGCCGCGTCCCCCCTGAAGCTTCCCAGCCCGCGGTACGCGCGTATGAAGGCGTCCTGCGCGCAGTCGGAGGCCTCGTCGTAATCGCCGAGCAGGCGAGTGCACAGGGTGAAGATCGTGTCCGAGTGGCGGAGCACCAGCAGGTCGAAGGCGCGGCGGTCCCCCGCCAGCGTTTCGCTCACCAGCGTCGCGTCGTCCGGCCCGGTTGTCGGCGCGCTTCTCTTCATTTAGACAGGGGCGCTATGGAAAAGGATCGCGTTTTTTACGGCGGTGGGGATGATAGCACGGCGCGGGGATTTGTCAATCCGCATTCCCGCGCCGTGCGCGCTCGTCAGGGCCTGAGCACCAGCTTGCCGGTTACGGACCCGCTTTCGATAAGGTCGTGCGCCTTCCAGGCCTCGGCGAGCGGGAAAACGCGGTGAATGACGGGCCGTATGGACCCTTCTTTCAGATAGCCGAGGAGCGTCACGAGCGCGTTGAACACGGCCATGGGATCGGCCTTCGCGGTGCTTCCCAGATGAAAGCTCCGCAGCGCGATGCCCTTCATGAAGTGGCGGTTGAATCGTGAGGCCATGTCGGCGGGGAGTTCCCCTCCGATGCTGCCGAACCAGATGACCTGTCCCAGCGGCGCGAGCATGTCGAAGTTGTCGCTGAATTTCGGTCCGGCCACGTGGTCCAGGATAAGCCGCACGCCCCGGCCCCCCGTGATCTCCATCACCCGCGAGACGACATTTTCCTTTTTATAGTCGATGATGTGGGCGATGCCCTGGGACTTCGCGTACGCGGCCTTTTCGGGGCTGTCGGCGAGCCCGATCATTTCTATGCCCGCGAGCCTGGCGAGCTGTCCCATGGCGGTGCCGATTCCGCCGGCGGCCGGATACAACAGCACCGTCTGCCCGGATTCGATCCGACCGAAATGGTGGAGCATGAGGTGGGAGGTAAGATAGGTGGTCGGGAACACCGCGGCCGCGTCCATGTCGACCCCTTCGGGGACGGGCACGACGGAGAAGGGGCCCGCCTTGACGTATTCCGCGTAGCATTCGCCGCCCATCACGATAACCTTCTGCCCGGGGGCGAGGTTCGTTATCTGGCTTCCGACGGCCTCCACCGTGCCGCTGGCCTCGGTGCCCGGAATGAAGGGCAGCGGCGGCATCTCGGGATAGAGGCCCTGACGCATGCGCACATCGGCGTAGTTCACCGAGATCGCCTCCGTGCGCACAAGCACCTCGCCGTCGCCCGGATGCGGGGTGGGGACATCGACGTATTCAAGTACGCTCGAAGGCCCGGTTTTGCTTACCCGTATCGCTTTCATCGAAATCACATCCATCCTGTTATTAGGTTCGCCGTGTGAAGGGGTCTTTGCATAAAAAACTCCCTGTGGCAGTCCGTATGAGCCTAAAATATGAACTACGTTCATTATATGAAACATGTTCACGTGATGGGTATGATGTCAAGACTTTTTATTCGCGATGTGACCGCCGGGCGACGGTCATACCGTAGCCCGGGATCATGGCGGGGGATCAGAGCTTGACCTTAAGGCCTTTGCTTTTCAGGTATTCCTTTACCTGGCGAATGCTGAAGGTGCGGAAATGAAAGACCGATGCGGCCAGAAGGGTCGTTGCGCCGCCCTTTGTTACCCCCTCGTAAAAATGCTCGAGCGTGCCCGCGCCGCCCGATGCGACGGTCGGAAGGCCCGAGGCGTCGGCGACCGCCCTTGTGAATTCAAGGTCGTAGCCCTT
>CAZEAH010000238.1:0-5579 GCA_964510075.1 uncultured Leptospirales bacterium
GTGCCCCGCCGTGTGTCCGGGGGTATGGAGCACCTCGAAGCGCGTTTTTCCGCAATCGATCACCTGGCCCTCCGCAATCAGCCCGTCCACCCGCCACGGCTCGTAGAGGCGCGCCGGTATGCCGCCGAACTGCGCGGCGTGTTCCTCGAGCGTTCCCTCCATGAGCTCGTTCCAGCCGCTGACGGCCATCAGCTTCTCGGGACTTCCCATGGCGTCCTTTTCGAGCCTGTGCGTGAAAATCCGGGCGCGGATGAACTCGTCGTTTCCCCTGATATGGTCCACATGGTGATGTGAATTGATCAGCACATCGACCGTATCGGGCCTCGCCTCCGCGAGGGCCTTTCCGGCGCCGCTGTCGATCATCAGTCTGACGTCGTCCTCCACAAGAACGCAGTTGCTCTCGGTGAAACCGTCCTCGGTATACACGATTTTTATGGTCGGCGCTATCTGTTGAATCATCGATCTGACCCCTTGCGAGCGACGCCGGTCCGGCCTTCGGTTGATTGGGACGGATATGGCGTATTTCTTATAGTATATTATTAATAAAAATATACTACGTATTCGTTACTTAAAAATAATATGTATGAATTGACCGACGGTATGTCAATAAAAAATCGGGAGATCAGTAGCTCTGTTCCGTGCCGAAGGCGCCCCTTCCCTCTACGGGTATGAAATAATACCCCTGATAGAGGCGGTAGAGGGCGTCCACCACGGCGTTCGCGGTGATAAGAGTTGTCTTATTCCCTCTGCCCACATAATTGGAGCCCGCGTCGACGATAAGTGTTTTCGATCCCCTGTCGCTCGCGAGCTTGATATGGCCTCCATGCGTCGGACTGAAGGAAAACGGTTCATTTTGTAAAATCCAGTGGGTTTCCTGATGGGGCTTCGTCCCCGCCGAGAAAAAAGACGGAGGCCTGATGGCGCCTTCAGGTATATTCGCGATATAGGTCAGATGGTCTCCCGGGTGGAGGCTCTCGAGGCGCTCCCTGAAGGCATCCACCATGCGCTTTCTTAAGTCCACCTTTTCGGTGTACTTGCCGATGGAGAACCTCTGCTGGATCGGGACGAACAGCTTCTGGAGCGTATCGGTCTTCTTCCACTCGAGAATCTGTTCCGGGGAGAATACCGCGGCCGCAAAGGAAAGAATTCTGTCGCGAAGCTCGGGATGTTTCCTGAGAAGGGACCAGTCCGCCACAACCTGAAGCGCCTGCGCGCGTACAGGACTTGTAGCGAATGTATACGAATACCGATACAGCGAATCGTTGTTTCCGGGCGCAAGAAGTCCTTCCGCGGCCGCGTATTCCCCGGAAACGAGATCAATAACTTCGTGAAGCACCATCCCGTCTTCAGTGCGGTGTGAAAAAATACCCTGCTGGTCTTTTCCGCCGCCGATACGCCGCACCAGGGTTCCCGGCTCCAGCGGCTCGTCCTTCGAGATTTTAATAAGAAATCCTGGGATGTCCATACGAGCAAAAAACGACCATCCGCCATATTGCGCAAGGATTTTTCCGGAATGATCAGAATTTAGGCTGCCGCTTTTCCACAAAGGCGGCCATCCCCTCCTTCTGTTCACCGCTCGCAAAACAGAGGCCGAATAGGTCGCGCTCTATTGCCTGGCCGGTCGCTATGTCGGTTTCGATGCCTCTGTTGATCGCTGTTTTGGCATACTTAACCGCATGACGGCTCTTCATTGAGATAGTGCCGGCAAGGTGCAGGGTCTCGTCCATTAGGTCTTCCGGAGCCACCACCCTGTTGACCAGCCCTATGCGCTCCGCCTCCTCGGCGCTCACCACCTTCTCGGAGAAAATAAATTCCTTGGCACGCGCTATCCCGATAAGACGCGGAAGGCGCTGGGTGCCGCCGAAACCCGGCGTGATTCCCAGCCCCACCTCGGGATGGCCGATCCTCGCGCTGGTGCTCGCGATACGGATGTCGCAGCACATCATCAGCTCGCACCCGCCGCCGAGCGCGTAGCCGTTTACCGCGGCGATAACCGGTTTTTCCATCAGTTCGATTTTGCGGAAAACCCCCTGCGCCCGCTGAGAGAAAAACCGCGCCTGGTCGGGGGTGAGGTCCTTCATTTCGTATATGTCCGCGCCGGATACAAAAGCCTTGCCCTCGCCTGTGATGACCACGACATAGATATTCTCGTCGGCTTCGAGCTGGGAGATGGCCGTATCGAGCTCGAGGAGTGTTTCCGTGTTGAGCGCGTTGAGTGACTTGGGCCTGCAGAAGCTGATGACGCCAATGTTCATGACACGCTTTACGGTGAGATTCTTGAATTCCATAATCGCCTCCCGGGAACGAAGGTAAACCGTTTCCCATCTGTAGCTAAAGTATAGCGCTTTTATCAGAATATATCGCTTTTGTACACTAAAATTTTAGTTGTACTCGTATTCCTGTGGCGACAACCGGAAAGCAGGACGTCGGGGGAGTAATCGTGACAGCTCGTTCTGGGATTTGAAGATCCCGTCCGCGGCCCTGTCCGGGGCCGTACCGCTGTCGGCAGGAATCGAGCGGATACTCACACCCGTTCGAGGGCGATGTCTTTAAAGAGAAGCGAGGTGCCTCCGCGGACCGCTCCCATAATACAGAGCAGCAAGCGCGCATCCAGATAAAGTATAACGGGAATCACGAGTACCGAATGCAGCATGTGCCAGTAGATCACTGTGTCCGACAGGGTGTGATAGAGTCGGTCTATACGAACGTCGAAAACTGAGGTGTGGCCGAACATCCTGTCGCGAAACAGCATCGAAAAAACTTCATCCATTGACGCGAGCGACGATTTGCCGCCGCGCAGTCGAAGAAACGGGGGCAGTGCGCAGCCCCCGCCTGATGTCATTTCCTTGACGAACTGTCGCTCCAGTATGGAAAGCATCAGTCGCGCTACTTCCCGTGTATCCCCGCCGGAACCCGGCTCGCCGAGCAGCATTCTCAGCCTGTCGCGATGGTAACCGACCGAAACCCCGATATATCTCTCCCATCGGCGCAGTCCGTGAAATGTGTAGGCCGCGACGATCGCCGCGGCGCCGGCAAACGAAAGAATGTACGATAGTCCGAAGTTATTCATCGAGCGGGCGGAACGCGTTTATGCGGCGCGGGGCCGTACAAGGGGGAGGCATCACCCTTACCTCTGCTAATTAGAGGACTTGTTCTTCCATCCGAGGCGTTTCAGCGCTTCCGCCACGTCCCTGCGTACATCGGCATCCTTGTCGTTGAGCACTCCGACGAGAGGCTCAACCGCGCGCGCGTCTCCCATTCGTCCCAGCGACCATGCCGCGTGAGCGCGCACCGCCGCGTCTTTGTCTTTCAGCGAGGCCACGAGCTGTTTGAACAACCGTGAATGGCCGTTCTTGCGCTGGTGCTCCTCCGCCTCCTGCGGGCGCCTGCGCATCTGCGGTGCGGGTGGGGCTTCACCGTTCTGCTGCGCCTTATTCTGAGCGCCGCCGGGCGCTTCGTTCTCGCTACGCGAGGAAACCTCGGTGGTTTCCTCTCCCTTTTTACGGCCCTTCCACCACGCCATGTTGTCAGCCTCTCGTATCCATCTGATATTGAATTCCGCCTGTTCGCGCGATCGATCGCTCACGGCCTGAAACCATGCCCCCTGTCGAGGGTCGCACAGTATCCCACCGTTCCGAAGGCGGGTCAAGACAAATACGCGCCGCATCGTTACTTGCCCGCCTGTCCGGCGGCGAGGCGCCGCTGGACCGTCGCTATTTTCGCCTTCAGATTCAGCAGGTAAGCGGGTTCCGGCTGTTTTTCCCCCTCGAGAACGTCATATTCCGCGCTTTTTATATCCCGCATAACGGCTTCATGATCGCCGCCGTGCGCGTCGAGCAGACGCTCCACCCATCCGCGAAAGCGCTCAGTCGCTTCAATGGAGCGCGGTATGTACGCGCGGGCGTCGTCGCCGGTATAGTACACGCCATGGGAGATGATGAGAATCTCCACCTCGAAGTCCGCCAGCCTGCGCAGGGAGTTCATATATACGTCATAATCGGTGAGGAATTCGCTCATTATGTAGTCTCCCGCGCCGGGGACCCCTATCGATTCCGATGGAATCATCGCCTTCAGCGCGGGTATATAGTAAGTGGTCATGTCGCGGGTATGCCCGGGAGTACGGATGACCCGCACGACGAGGCCCGGCGATACCTCGATCTCGTCCCCGTCTTCCAGCACCATGTCCACCTCGAAGGGCTCGAAGGCAGGGGCCTCGTCCTTTCCGAATCGATTGAGCTTCGTAATGAGCTCAATGGCCGACGGCTTTTTCACTATCTCGCTCCCTTCGCGGGAGGCCCCAATGCGCATGTCGGGGATCATGCGCTTGAGGTATCCGGCCGCCCCGCAGTGGTCGAAATGGACGTGCGTCAGCAGCAGGCAGGCCGGGCGCCGTTCACCCAGTATTCGCTGAAGCTGATCATAATAGTGCGGTCCGAAGAGGTATATCCCCGCCTCGAACATTACTGGTCGCTCGCCGTCGAGCAGGAAGGACGGCACCGGCGCCGGCCCGAGGCAATAAAAGTTATCGCTTATACGTGCCGGGTCGCTTCTCACTATCATCGCAATGGCTCCTTGTCTCTGGTAAAGCTGAAGTACTATCAGACGGGGGTAGACAGTCAAGATTTATTGTGCTGAATGTCTTCATGAAGCCTGTTTTCAGGGCAAATAACCGTTGACACTCCGTCTCCCTGTAAAAGCATACCGGGAGTCGCGGTATGGTGCATTAATGGATTACCTGATTTCCGCGGCAATCTATCGCCATCGGAGACATATCATGGGGTACGAAACTATTTCATTCAGCCACATCGAAAAGGGCATTGGCCATCTTAAACTCTGCCGCACGCATTGCTACAACGCCATCAATCACACAATGATGGAGGAGATCGAAGACTTCTGGCGGGAGAGGCTCTACGACCTCGACACGGTCGTCATCATCCTCAGCAGCGACTGCGAAAAGGGGTTTTGCGCCGGCCTCGACATGAAGGAGACCGCCGAAACGGCTCCGAACATGAGCATTCCGGAATTCTACCGCTTCCAGGCGCGCCTCGCCCGCCTGAACCTGGCCATGCGCCGCGCGCCGCAGCCCATCATCTGCGCCGTGCACGGAGTCGCCGCGGGACAGGGCTTCAGCTTCGCGCTTGCCTCCGATATACGCGTGATAACGCCCGACGCGCGCTTCAGCGCCGCCTACATCAACATAGGCCTTGGGGGCGCCGATATGTCGTGCAGTTATTTCCTTCCAAGGATGATCGGCGCCGGACGCGCCTATGAATTCATGTACACCGGCGGTTTTATGTCCGCGGAAGAGTCCCTTTCGCTCGGGCTGGTCAGCAAAATCGTGGACCGCGAACACCTCCTCGACACTGCCCTCGAATACGCCCGTGTCATGATGACCAAGAACCACCTGGGACTCAGACTGACAAAAGAGGCCATAAACTTCAACCTCGACGCCGGCGGGCTGGAGGCCGCGCTCAACATGGAGGACCGCAACCAGACTCTTCTCGCGATCGGTACATTCATAAAAAAATAGTCCTGAACCGCAAGCCCGGACGCACGAGGGGCGCGGATCACTCCGCGCC
>CAZEAH010000239.1:0-5562 GCA_964510075.1 uncultured Leptospirales bacterium
GGGGATGCTGCTCCTCTCGGCCGACTATTCGCAGATCGAGCTCCGCCTGGCCGCGCATCTCTCGGGCGACGGTCAGATGACCGAGGCGTTTAAAAAAGGCATCGACATTCACGCGCTCACGGCCTCGTCGGTTTTCGGCGTACCCATGGACGCGGTGACGGTCGATATGCGCCGGCAGGCGAAGGTCATCAATTTCGCCACGATCTACGGCGTATCCCCTTACGGGCTCTCGCAGCAGGCCGACATCTCCGTGCGCGACGCGGCGGAGTTCATCAACCGCTATTTCGAGACGTATCCGGGATTCAAACGCTACATCGACGAAACGATCGCCTTCGCCCGCGAGAAGGGCTACGTTCGGACGATACTTGGAAGGAGGCGCCCCATTCCGGACTTACATTCCTCGGCGCAGTTCAGGCGGGAGGGCGCGGAGCGCATCGCCATCAACACTCCGATCCAGGGAACGGCCGCCGACCTGATAAAGGTGGCCATGGTCGATATACAGCGCGAAATAGAGGAAAAGAACTACGGCGGCAGGATGATCCTCCAGGTGCACGACGAACTGGTCTTCGAGGTGCCCGTGGCCGAGAAGGAACGCTTCGGCGCCATGGTCCGCGAGAAGATGGAAGGGGCGCTGGAATTGTCGGTACCGATAGTCGTGGACATGGGCTGGGGCGACAACTGGGGCGAGGCGCACTGAGCGCCGTTATTATACATTCTGACTACCACCATTAGGAGAGAATATCCATGGAAAGAATCCTTGCCTTTATCATTTTGTTCTTGCTGGCCGCGCCGGGGCTTCACGCCGCAAACACCGCGGTGGTCATGAAAACCTCCATGGGCGATGTTACGATCGAGCTTTTCGACGACCGAGCGCCCGCGACGGTCGCGAACTTCCTGCGCTACGTGGACGAGAGGTTTTACGACGGGACCATCTTCCACCGCGTTATAGACAATTTCATGATACAGGGCGGTGGAATGGAAAGAGGACTCCGCCAGAAGCGGACGCACGCTCCGATCCGCAACGAAGCGTCAAACCGCGTTCCCAACGCGCGCGGCACCGTCGCGATGGCACGCACCATGGACCCCCACAGCGCGACGGCGCAGTTCTTCATCAACGTGGTCGACAACCCCTTTCTGGATTTCCGCGAGGAGAGCGTGCGCGGCTACGGCTATTGCGTTTTCGGACGCGTTGTCGGCGGAATGGAAACGATCGACCGGATCAAAACGGTCAGAACGGCGACGACAGGCCCTTACGGAGACGTGCCGGTAAAGGACGTGGTAATCCTCTCGATCAGGCGGAAATAGGCAGGCCGCCGCGCAATCCCGCCGGGGGCGGAGCTACGACGAACGGATCTTCGCGACGGCGTAGTCCTTCATCCACCGAAGTATGTCCGGAGGGAGGCCGTGGCCCAGCTGAAGGTCCGAGTCGCCGGTTGATATGATGAGCGCGTCGACCCGCTGCATCGTTCCCTTGTCGATCCGTACGTCCCGTATCTGCCCGGTGTAGACGCCCTTGCCTGCGGTGCGTCCGAACGGCGTTTTGCGCGCGAGGACCACTCTGTCGGCGCTGAAGCGAAGACTCTGCATGCTGAACAGGTCCACCAGCGTGTAGAGGGTGATCCAGGCAAACAGCGCCGCGCCGAAGCCGCCGACCACCAGGAAATTGACCGAAGGATCATCCTGAGAGAAGAACCCGATCCACGCCAGGAAAGCCGAAAACGCCATGACCGCGATCGTACCCACGCGCAATGACCTTTTGGCTGTAATCAGGAGCTCCTCGACGCCGTGCGAACTCACAAGGACTATTCCCTTCGGGGGGTCCGCCGGCGCGACCGGGAGAACGGCATCACCAACAGGGATGTCGCGAAGCGGCAGCGCAAGGTCCTCGTTCGACCTTACCGTTATGCCGTCGGCGGTCTCTCTCATGGCGGGAAGGCCGAAAAGGCGGCTGTACCCTTCCCAGCGCTCGCGGACATACGCCTCCGGGACGAGGGCCGCCAGATAGACCGCGAGTTCCACGCGACGGTCCCTGCGGTCGTGGTACAGTTCGATAATGGTGTAGATACGCTCGCCCTGCGTCTTCTCTCTCAGGAGAATGCCGCGATACGAGGAGCGCGGCTCGTCCCAGGCCGTCTTGTTGAAAAGCGACGAGTACGAGTACCTCACCTCGTCGTACCCGATATCGACCACGGTCTTTTTAATGCCGATATTCACTCCGTAGAGCAGTACGGCGGCGCCGATTACCGGAAAGGGTATCGCAACATAGAGCATGCGCGGGTCGTACTGCCCCGTCGCCAGCGCCCAGACAAGCGCCGCCAGCGGGAAACCGGAGAAGATCACCGAGAAAGTAATCAGAAAGAAGGCCGCTTTTTTTGATCCCGCACGTTCGAAGAGCGCGGGAATACTCTTTATTTCAGCCTCGAACTCCTTTGCGTAGTTAAAAAGAACGCCTTTCATGTGAATCTCCGGCGCTAACCGCGGCGCTTCGCCATCCAGCCCTCAACCATTTCGAGGTGGGTGGCGATAAATGCCGAGGCGTACAGCGTGATGACGATGCCCAGCACGATCGAAAGCGGGACCTCAAAATTGCCGCCATAGGAGCCGCGGAGCCAGGCGAGCGAATCGCTGAACGAAACAAGTACGATGCTCCCGAGGATGACGAGCCCTCCTCCGACCCAGTTGTACATCGGCACATCGCGACGGTAGGACTCACGACGTTCGATTTCGGCCATCACCGCGTCGGATACGTCAATGTCCGACCCGGGGAGGGGCGTTTGCCTGAGCTCCCGCAGCGCGGCGTCGAGCGCGGCCGCCTCGGCGCGACAGCGCGCGCACCGTCGAAGATGCAGCCGGAGCGATAAGGAACGGCCCCAGCCTTCTCCCTGTTCCAGCACCCTTCGCATCGCCTCATCGCATTTCATGGTACTCCTCCGCCGCCGATCCCCTCAACGCGTCGCGCAGCATCTGCTTCGCCCTGAAGACATGCGACTTGATGGTGTTCACCGGGAAACCGGTGATATCGCCTATCTCCCCGTATGATAACCCCAGAAAAAAGAAAAAATCAATGCAAATCCGGTATTTCTCCGGCAGCGAGGCGAGCGCGCTGGAGATCGCCTCCATCACTTCCGCCCTCAACGACTGCGCCTCGGGCCCCGGGTAGGCGCTTGCCAGGCGGTCGCTCTCGATCCCGGCGGTTTCACGCGCTGTTCTCTTCTGGTTCACCGCGTGGTTGAAGGCGATGCGAAGAAGCCACGAGCCGAATTTGGATTCGCCGCGGAAGCTTCCCAGCGCCGTGTACGCCTTAACGAAGACCTCCTGCGTGAAGTCGCGCGCGTCGTCCTCGTTGCGGAAGAAGCGCATGCCCGTAAAATGGACCCGGCCCTGGTGCCGCACCACGAGCTCCCTGAACAGGGCCGTTTCACCCCGGAGCACCAGCGCTACGATCCGCTCATCCGTGAGAGCCTCAGCCTCCCTTCCGCTCATCTGAACGCACATTCCCGCTTACGATATAAAAACACAGCAGGCTCATTCCGATACCGAGCGGTATAAGGCCGGAGAGCACGCTGTAGGCCAGCCCCTCTTTAAGCAGGAAAAAAAGCGTGAGGCTCCCCCCGATGCCCATAAGGACGAGCCCCAGAAGCAGACTGAAAAGCCTCAGGTCGAACTGCCTCCTGGTAAAGAGCCCCTTTTCGATCATCAGCATGCGCTGTCTGTGACTCCAGAGCAGGTAGAAAAAGACCACCACACTCCCCATCACGATACCGACGATCGGAATGACCGATACGATTATATTGACCGCGACCGATGGTACGTTCTGCATGTCGTCCTCCTGCAATGTGCTCGTTGGCGGCGCGCCAGGCGCCGTGCAGATCGAGCCAAGCCTTTATCCGTTCGTTACGCCTGTCAAAGCATTTACAGACCGCTTCCCGTCGTGTGCCGCCGGTTTTCTTCGAAGTCTCCCGAGGCGGTTTCGTATCGAGCGGCGATACGCGTATCGACCACTTGACGGAATCCGTTCAGCTCCGGACCGGCATTCTCAGCATGTTCGCTTTGCGCGAATCCTGCCAGAATTTCCGCGGTCATGGTCATAAAATGATGGCCCTCTATCGCCATTCCGACGGCCTGCGGAAAACGGGAAGGGTTAATCAACAGCGATTTGAACAGAAAACGGAAGTACTCGGTTCCGTACCATGAGAACCCCTGGCGGATAAGCGACGCAAACAGGGCCCGAGCCTCAAGAAGCGAGAGCAGGCGACTTTTGCCGCGGTACGTGGTCTTTTTAACGTTCACCTTCTTCTTCGCGGGAAAGCGCCGCAGGAGCTCCAGACAGCGGTCGAAGTAGACGCGCGGGCTGTATATTTCGCGTATTACGCGCCGGTAGCCGTCCTCGAGCATACGGCGAGGGAGCCTCGGGATGAAGTTCATTTCCACGTCGTGAGTGTTGTTGCCGGTCGAAAGGCCGGTGAGCCGTCCCTCCGCCTCAAGGCGGCGGTAGAGCCGCGTGTTGGGAAGGGCCATGAGCAGTCCCACCATTGCGGTCGGTATGGCCGATTCCCGGATGAAGCCTATCTGCCGGTCGAAGACATCCTCCGGATCGGTATCGAAGCCTATAATAAAGCCGCCGGTCACCTCGATCCCACGCTCCTGTATTTTGCGCACGCTCTGGAGCATGTTTCCTTTCAAATTCTGGCTCTTCCCGGTGAGCGCGAGCGACTCCTCCCCCGGCGTCTCGATACCGACAAAGGTCATCATGAAACCCGCTTCCGCCATCAGGTCGAGAAGCTCGTCGTCGTCGGCCAGGTTGATGCTCGCCTCGGTCGAGAGGCTGAACGGATGGCTGTGCTCCTTCTGCCAGGGGATGACGGCGCGCAGAAGGTCCTTTACCCTGTGCTTGTTGCCGATGAAGTTATCGTCCACTATAAAAAGCGGCCCCCTGAACCCGGTGGCGTACAGCGCGTCCATCTCGCGCAGGAACTGTCCCGGCGACTTGGTGCGCGGCGTGCGGCCGAACATCTCGATGATGTCGCAGAACTCGCAGTTGAACGGACATCCCCGCGAGTACTGGAGAGAGACCGTAGAATAATAATCGATGTTCAGCAGATCGAAGCGCGGCACCGGAGTCGAGGCAATGTCGGGCTTCGTTTCGTCGGAATACACGCGTCTCGGTTTTCCCTTTTCGAGATCGCGCAGAAACGGCACAAGCGTCACCTCGGCCTCGTTGAGCACAAAGTGGTCCACGCCCTCGATCTCGTCGTGCATGGCGGTGGGATAGGGACCCCCGGCGACCACGGTGCGTCTCGACCGTCCGGCCCGCGCGACCACCTGTTCGAACGACGCACGCTGAACCAGCATGGCCGAGACGAACACCATATCGGCCCATTCGATCGCCTCATCTTCGAGAGGCTCCGCGTTCATGTCCACCAGCCGACACTCCCACGTCTCCGGAAGCATGGCGGCAATGGTAATGAGACCGAGCGGCGGCAGGACCGATTTCTTGCCGACAAACGCCAGCGCGTATTTAAAGCTCCAGTAAGTGGTCGGTATCTCGGGATAGACGAGCAG
>CAZEAH010000240.1:0-5558 GCA_964510075.1 uncultured Leptospirales bacterium
CTCTTCATTAAACCATTATTTCTTCAAAAATTGCACTTCTCGATTGAACTGGGTAATGATTCATTTATCGTAAGTGGAGGGGTCGTTCGGGGCGGAATCGATAAGGCCGAAACGTGATGCGAACGGAAATAGAACACATCCTTGATGCACTGAGGGAGATGCTCGGCGAATGGGAGATGATTTCGCGCGGACAGGCGGAGCGAACGGGGAGCAGGCTTGTGTGCACGGTGTGCGATGCGGTCCCGCAGGAGGTCCTTGCCGCATTCGGGATCACGGCGCTCAGGGTGCCGGTTTTCGGAAAGGCGGGCGGTGGTGCGGGCTCTCTTGATGACCGCATCGAAAGCGCGCTGAGATTCAGCGAAAACATCATTATACCCAGAGGCTGTTCCGCCTGCGGTCGCGTCATTGAACGCTTCCCGGAACGCGTACTGTCGTTTGCGGTTCCCCATGGCCACGGCGAAGACGCAGCAGTGGCGCTGCATGAGTCCATCGACACACTGCTGAAGAGTCTGGGGATGGAAGGAATTGATCGTCTTGATGCGGACAGGCTGGCCCACGCCGCCGCGCGATATGATTCGGTACGCAGGCTGGTTCGCGGGATCTCTTCGTTACGGGCGAGCAGAAGGAAGTGGTTATCACCGGACGAGTTGATGGAAATCTACGAGGCCGCCTCGGTGCTGCCGCCCGAATCGGTCGTCGACCAGCTGACGTGTCTGCTCGAAGCGCTCAACGGGCTCCCTCCGACCGAGATGACGCCGCCGTCACTCACCGTACTGGCAAGGGGCGGCATGTTCGAAAACACGGGCGCTCTCGATGGAATAGAACGCGCCGGTTGCGTTGTAGCGGAGGACGACGGCTGCAACGGGAGGAGGCAGTTCGATATTTCATACAACCCCGAATCGAGGGGGCTCTATTATGAGATGCTCGACTCGCTCAGCTATCGGCCCCTGTGCCCTTCGCTGCGGCCGGCCAATGAACGCTTTGATCTTCTGTATCGCGATCTGAAAAATTACGGCATCGAGATGGTGGTTTTTTTGCGCGACACCATGGACCGCGCCATGGTCGGAGAGCTCGAGACCCTTCGCGTCCGTCTGATGAGGGCCGGGATCGACCCGCTTGTGGTGGGATCGAATGACGTCTGCGGCTCTGTCGCCGAATATCTCGCCGCTATCGATATTCCTTCGCGCTGATCTCTCCGCGAAGCACGAGGAGCCCGTTGAGGGCAAGGGCCTCCATTTCGTCCTCTCCGGGGTATATGATGACGGGCGCGAGTTTTCCCACCCTTTCGATGATCGCGCCCGTGATGCGCGCGTTGTGCGCGATGCCTCCCGTAAGGATGATGGCGTCTGCATCGCCCTTGAGGACGGTAAACATCGCGCCGATCTCCTTGGAGACCTGGTAAATCATGGCGTCCATTATCAGCCGCGCCTGCTCGTCGCCGGAGGCTATGCGTCGCTCGACCTCCCTCGCGTCGTTTGTCCCCAGGTAAGCGGTCAGACCTCCCTTCCCGGTGAGCATTTTCCTGACCTCATCATGGGAATACTTGCCGCTGAAACAGAGGCGGGCCAGGTCTCCGGCAGGCAGTGTGCCGCTCCTCTCCGGAGTGAACGGACCTTCCCCGTCGAGCGCGTCATTCACATCGACAATCAATCCTTTGCGATGGGCCCCGACCGATGTGCCGCCACCCATGTGAGCGACAATAAGGTTGAGCTCTTCATAAAGGCGATGTACGGATCGGGCGTATTTGCGGGCTACGGCTTTCTGGTTGAGAGCGTGGAAGCGCGATTTGCGCACAAAGAGCGGGTGCCCGGAGATGCGCGCCACGTCATCCAGCTCGTCGACCACCGGCGGGTCGGCGACGTATGCGGCCGTGCCGGGCAGATCCGCTGCCATATCAAAGGCGATAAGTCCGGCGAGGTTGCTCGCGTGCTGGGAAATACGGATGCCTTCCCTGAGGTCCTGGAGGAGCGGTTCGTTGATCGAATACACTCCCGACGGTACGGGTTTTAAAAGGCCGCCTCGGGCTACGATTACCGTGATGGTAGAAGGTTCGATGCCTGCGGACTTCAGTTCCTGCAGTATAATGTCTTTGCGGAAGTGGAACTGGTCGGCCATATCCCTGAAGGCGGACAGTTCGGCGGTGGAATGCCCGATGTTTTTCTCGAAAATGGCCTTTTCGCCCTCATAAACGGCGATTTTGGTCGAGGTAGACCCGGGATTTATGGCGAGTATTCTCGGTTCCGGCATGGCGGTGGCACTCCTCCTGGCTGAGGTATCTACGATTACCGGCGTTGATTCAGGTCGTTTTATCGGAAAGATCGATACTCGCGGCCAGGGCAATGCTGTTGAGTTTTATCGCCTCGGAGTCCGCGCGCGAGGTAAGGACGATGGGGGCCGACGCGCCAAGCAACATGCTGGCCGGGGATGCTCCTGCGAAATACACGAAGGATTTGTACATCGCGTTGCCCGATTCGATGTTGGGAGCGAGAAGTATATCGGCGTCGCCTGCGACTTCATTGAAAATTCCCTTGAATTCGGCGCTCTTCTTCGAAATGGCGTTGTCGAAGGAAAGAGGTCCGTCGATGATGCAGTTGCGGATCTGCCCCCGTTGCGACATCATAGACAGGAGTGCTGCGTCGACCGTGGCGATCATGTTGATGTTGACAAGTTCGAAAGCGCCAAGTACGGCGACTTTTGGAATCTCGACACCGAGCCGCCTCATGAAAAAGACCGCGTTCTTGATTATCGCAATCTTCATTTTAAGATCAGGGGCGATGTTGAGTCCGCCGTCGGTGAGGACGAAAAGCTTGTGATAATTCGCAAGTTCGAAAAGACCGATCGAAGACAGCGCTTCACCCCTGCGGAGCCCATTCGCTTTATCGAGCACGGGGCGCAGGTAGGTCGCCGTGTCGAGAGAGCCTTTCATCAGTATATCGGCCTCGCCGTCTCTGACAAGGTGTACGGAGAGTTCGGCGGCACGTACGTTATCCTCCTCGTCTATGATGCGGACTCCGTCGAGGTCGAATCGCTGACTGCCGGCGATTTCGAGGATCTTTTTGCGGATGCCGACAAGAATGGGCTCGACTATGCCTTTCTGGCGTGCCTTCACGACGGCATCGAGAACGTGCTCGTCCTGGGCGGCGGCGACTACGAGCTTTTTGGTTTTTTCTCCCCTGCCGGCATTGGTGTACAGGTCGGCGATGGTTTTGATACGGGTGTTCGTTCCCTGCTCGTTCATGACAGCCTCCCGGACGCGCTCAACGGTAACTGATCGGAACGTAGGCGGCTGCGGCGAGGAGAATACTGGCCACACGTGTCTCGTCCGTATCGAGCTTTGATGTAAAAACGATCGGGGCCGAAGCCCCCAGAACGACCGAAGCCACCCGGGCATTTGCGAAAAACACGAATGACTGATACAGGATGTTTGCGGTCTCGATGTCGGGAGCGAGCAGTATGTCGGGATCACCGGCCACTTCGCTCGAGATGCCCTTCTGGTGGGCGCTTTCACGGGATATGGCGTTGTCGAACGCCAGCGGCCCGTCTATGACGCAATTTTTGATCTGGCCGCGCTGTGCCATCTTGGAGAGAATGCCGGCGTGCATGGTGGCCGGCATTGCTTCGTTCACCACCTCGATAGCGGCGAGAACGGCGACCTTTGGAATTTCGATGCCGAGCCGCCGCATGAAAAATACGGCGTTATGAGCGATACCGGCCTTGGTGGAAAGATCGGGGGCTACATTCAGAACGGTATCGGTGACCGCGATAAGTTTGTGATATCGTTCGACCTCGAATATTGCCATGTGCGACATGATAGATCCCTTTCGAATGCCGCGGCGGCGATCATCGATGTGCCTGAGAATCATCGTCGCGCCGTAATAGCTTTCCTCGCCGTTCATGATAATGTCCGCTTCGCCCTCCTTAACCATGCGGACTGATTCAAAGGCCGCCTCGGTGGCGTTTTCCCGATTGAGTACCCTCAGGTCGGAAAGATCATAGTTTTTTTCCTCTGCAAGCCGGCGAATATAGCGTTCGTCGCCGATGAGGGTGACGTCGACAATTCCGATCCTGTGGGTGGAAATAGCCGCGTTGAACACATTCTCATCCTTTGCCGCTGGAACAACGAGCCTGCAGCGAATACTGTGTTCTTTGAGGTATGGTTCGAGCTCGGACAGTTTTTGTAGCATTGCGGCCTCCCCTGTGAGACATGCCCGCCGCAGGAGCGGCGGCCCGGGTAGTGAAACATTGTTTCAATATATACCAACTGCGCTATATATCACTGTAAGGCAAGCATAATATTATATACAATTTAAAATATAAGTATGGAACGCCGGTCGGGATAGGGTCTTCCGGACCGGCGGAATGATGTGCGGCGAAACGGGGCGAAGCTTACTGCAGGTGCTCCATGTATTCAGCGGCAATGTTAAAAGCCTCCCTTAAAAACAGGTCGTTTTTTACATCTAATATCTTGTTGTTGTTCTCCCTTTTAAGCTGTTTTTCCATGTCGCGTACTTTGTGTTTTTCTATGTTCGACTCTTCCTTCAGGCTGATTTCCTTCGTGGCGATCAGCTTTTTAAGGGATGCAATTCTTTCGTTGAGTTCCGCGAATTCCCTGGTTGCCGCTACTCTCTGACGGGATTGCTCCTGGAGGGTGCCGACCATATCCCGGTTAAGATAATTACGATACGGAACAAAATTCGCGCTGGGTATCTTTTCCCATCGCAACGGATGCCGGAGCTTTTCCTCGCCGATGTCCCAGGCGGCGCTGATATCCGGAATTATGATGTCAGGGGTTACGCCCGTAAGCTGGTTGGAGGTTCCTCCGGGCTGATAGAAGAGCGCGGTCGTAATCTTTACCGCTCCCTTTTTGGACGGGAGTTGGTTATATTCCTGTACCGAACCTTTTCCAAACGTTGCTGTGGGACCTATAACGATTCCACTGCGATAATCTTTGATGGCTCCGGCAAAAATCTCCGAAGCGCTCGCGCTGAACCTGTCAATAAGCACGACCAGGGGGCCGTCGTAATATATGCCGGGGTCGTCGTCGCTGAGTACCTCCATGCGCTGGGCCCGGTAGACGATTTTTACAACCGGTCCCTGATCGATAAAGAGTCCGGCTACATTGACCGCCTCCGTCAGCGCTCCGCCCGGATTTCCCCGCAGGTCGATGACCATGGCGTTGACATCGAGGTTCTTCAGTTTGTTGATCTCGCGTATAACATCGATTGAAGAGCTCTTCCCGGCCGGATCGTTTTTCTGGGCGGCGTCAAAATCGAGATAAAAAGTGGGAAGTTTTATATATCCTAATTTAATTTCCTTTCCGCCGTATTTCATGATATATATATCAGATTTGGCCGCACGGTCTTCAAGCTTGATCTCCTCGCGTATTATGGGTATCTGCATGCGAACGGGTTTCTGGCTTTCGTCGGCCTTTCTGAAGATGGTGAGCCTCACGGTGGTCCCGGATTTGCCCCGAATGAGGTTGACAACGTCCCGAAGGTCCATATCGATGACATCGACGGGTTCGCCGATTGCCAGGACCCCGACTGCGCCCAGAACCC
>CAZEAH010000241.1:0-5553 GCA_964510075.1 uncultured Leptospirales bacterium
GTTCGAACCCGCTTATCGACCGGGCCATAGAAATGAAGCCGCGGATAGACGCTTTTTTAAAACAGGGAATCTACGAGCGCGACACCTACGACGCCATAGTCGAGAAACTGGAATCCATGTTCCGCAAAAAGAAGGAAGGCGCGCGGGAAGGGGCTGCTCGTGATTATGTCTCATCCACCCCATACTTCGCGCGGATGCGTAAATAGAGGAGCGGCGGCAGATGAAGAGCTTCAAATTCCGCCTTCAGAGACTCCTCGATATCCGTGAGGCAAAAGAGAAAAATATTAAAAACGAGCTCGCAGCGATCCTGACGGTCCAGAACCGCGAGCGCCTCAAACAGGAGCACTACCGGAGGAGCGTGGAAGAACAGCACGCGAAGTTCGCCGATCTGATAAAAGCAGGACGATACTCGTATTCGGCCGCCGCGGCCTTCGAACGCTACATCGATTTCGCGCACAGGGTGATCAGGGACCAGCAGGAGCGCATCGACGCCATGGAACCGGAAATCCAGAAAGTCCGCGACAGGCTTGTGGAGGCTTCGAGAGAGCGAAAGGTGGTCGAGAAGCTCAAGGAGCGCCGGTGGAACGAGTTCATGTACGAGTATAACCGTGAGATCGCGAAAGAGAACGACGATACCAACCAGAAGATATTCGTCAAGAGGCGGATCGAGGAAATGATGTCGGAGGGTCGGGCATGATCGACGACATGTACGCGGTTATGGGAAGGATCACCGAAATAAAAAAGCGCTTCGGCCTGATGCGGCGTCCCCAGGTGCCGGTCCGCAAGTCGGAATTTCAGCGTCAGGCGGAGCGCCTTGCGGATCACTCGAAGGAAACGTCCGTAAAAGGGACAAGTACCGATGCCGCCGTGTCCGGGAAGATGAGCGTACCAGAAATGCGTGAAATAGCCCGGATAGCCGCCGTGCGCAACGGCGTTCCGCCCGGACTGGTTGACGCGGTGATCCAGGCGGAGAGCTCGTATAATCCGAAAGCGGTCTCGCCCAGGGGGGCGAAAGGGCTCATGCAGCTCATGCCCGAAACGGCCGAAGTGTTCGGCGTGGAGGACCCGTTTTCCCCGAAGGAGAACATCGACGCGGGTGTCGGCCTGTTGAAAAACCTGCTCGATAAATACGGCGGCGATTACAAGAAGGCGCTCGCCGCCTATAACGCCGGGGAGGGGGCGGTCGACAGAAACGGCGGCGTCCCCCCGTATAACGAAACGCAGGAATACGTAAACCGTGTCATCAACCTGTATCTGAGGAACAGCGAATAACCGCGGAAACGTTCGGAGCCTGAAATGAGAATGATATCGGATAAAACGAAGCTGGTATATCTGATCGCGCTTATACTTTTCATAATCGCGGCGGGGCTTTTCTGGCTTGATTACATAGGCCTTCTGGACATGGAAAAAAGGCTGGGGGGCGTGTTCGGCAAGGAGGCGCCGCTGGTGCTCGACGCGAAGGACGACGAGCCGTCGCTGATAGAGCGCGAGGAGTTCGAAAAGGAAAAGCAGAAGTTTCTGGAGCGTGTTGAGGACCTGGACCGAAGGGAGGCCAAGATCGTCGAGACGGAGAAGACTCTGGAATCGGAGAAGGAAAAGCTGGACGATATCCGAAAGGGCCTCGAAATAGAGAAGAAAAAACTGGAAGGCGAAAAGAAACGATACGCGGGGTACGAGCGCAACGTGCGCGATCTGGCCGGCAAGGTGACCAGTATGCGGCCGGAGGAAGCGGTTGAAATCATGATAAAATGGGAAGAACCCCTTATTGTCGACGTCCTCCGGCGCATAGACGCGGACGCCGTAGAGCAGGGGCGCAGGAGTATTTCGCCGTACCTCATTTCGCTCATGCCGCGCGACAAGGCGAGCCGTATTCTGTACCTCATGACGCAGATTTAAGATTTCCCCGTTAAAGGGACGTGAAAAATTGGGTTGATTTACTCCCGTCCCGGTTGTACAACGCATCTGCGGCGTGCAGAGATGTAAGGGGCGTGGCGATGCGTAACCCCGCAACAGGTTGAGCGGTGGAAAATATAAATCCGGCCATTATATGATGAAACGTGAAGCGCAAAGATTTGCTATTCTTCCGCTGTTGACGCTCATGCTTTGTATCGTTGTGTGCGCCTGCGGTTCGCTCGGCGGGCGCGCCGAAAAGAGCGTGCGGTCGGCGGAGGCCTACGCACCGGCCGGCGAGTACGACGAGCTGGAGGGAGCGGCCGGAATGGTCGGCGACCGGCTGAAGAGCGACCGCGCCGCTCCGTCGCCGAAACGCGCCGCGAAGTCCGAATCCGCCGCGCGTGAGCGCATGGTCGTCTACACGGCGGATTTCGCGCTGGAGGTTGAGAGCATACGGCAGTCCCTCGACCGTATCGGGGCACTGGTGAAGGGCCTGGAAGGCTTTATCGAATCCGTAAGCACCTCGGACTCCTACGGCGGCGCACGCGTAATAGTGAGGGTCCCGGTTAAAAACTTCGAGAAGGCGCTGCCGGAGATCGAGAAGCTGGGTACCGTCACGGACCGGAGCGTAACGGCCTCGGACGTTACCATGGAATTCAACGATATAACCCTGCGGATCGATACGGCTAAGCGTGTGCGCGACCGCATGTACGAGCTTCTCAAGCGCGTCACCAAGGTCGAGGAGCGCGTAAAAATCCTCCGCGAAATACAGAGGCTCACCGAGCAGATCGACGTCCTCACCACGCGCATGAACTACCTCGCGGGGAGGGCGCGCTTTTCGACGATAACGATAAGTATGAATGCCGCGGTGAAGGATTCCGTACGGTCTTTCCTCCCGTCGCCGTTTCCGTGGATCGCCGGACTCTCTCCGGAAAAGCGAAGCGTGTTCGATGACGGTAAAAAGCTTTCGTTCGATGTTCCCGGCGGCTTCTTTTCCCTGAAAAGGAACTATTACGAGGGAAGCTCGCCTTTTTTGTTTACGAGTCCGGACGGCTCTCTGGGGGTTCGCCTGGGGCTTGCCGACAACTATCCGCCCGCCGACATCCGCTTCTGGGCCGAAGCCTTCGAGATCGACGTGAAGAACCGCATGTACAGGCTGGAAAAATCTGACGAGCTTTCCGGGCAGCACGGCCTCTCCTTCAGGCGCTACCTGTTCTCGCGCGCAGGCGGAGGACGGTATCTGGTGGCCTTCGCGGTGTACGCCGGAAGCATCTGGGTGGTCGAGGCCGTTTCGCAAACTGAGGCCGCGTACACGCAGAACGCCGCTGCCGTGGATTCGTTCATCAAATCGATACGGGGTGCGCGATGAAACGATTGTTAGCGCGTATTGCTCTGTGTCTCCTGTGCGCGACCGCAGCGTTCGCGGGCGAGGACAGCTTCACCCAGGAGTACTCCTATTCGATGTTCGCTTCCGATCGCGAAAAGGCGGTGGCGCGGCTGCGGGGCTACGCGGACGAGCAGAAAGGATATGTGAAGTTCTATTCGAACGATACAGTGGTGCTGCGCCTGCCGGTGGAGCGCGTTTCGCGCATCCGGGAGGCGATACTCGACACGGGGTTTATCGGCGACGAGAAAATCAAACGTACGGACGTGGGCGAGACGCTGGTGGAGCTCCGGACGAAGCTTAAAACCAAGGAGACGCTCCTTGCGAGCCTGTATAAGATATTCGAGGAAGCCGCGGTCGAGCAGACGCTCGAGGTGGAAAAGGAACTGGGCAAGGTAGTGACGGAGATCGAAGAGATAAAGGGCAGGATCGCCTATCTCGAGGACAGGGTCGCGCTTGCCGAAGTTGCCGTTTACATTAATGTTCAGCCGGGCTCTAAAAAAGGCCCTTCCAGGGATCGGGCTCGGTGGGAATGGATGAATTCAATCGGCATCGAGCATCTCTTGTCCCCCGGAGGATGGCGATGAAATCGCGCGCGGTACTCATCTCTCTCGCACTTGCCTTTATCATGTGCATGGTGCCCGGGTGCAGGCCCTCCGGCGTCAACTACCGCGTCGACCCGCCCCAGGGATTCGCGGTATACACAGGGGACACCGACTCGTTCCGTTCGATCAGCCCGGATGGCGTCCGTATCAGGATCCGGCGCGTGGAAAACAATCCGAGGGGCGATGCGGCCATGTGGGGCCAGGCGCTGGCGGCGTATCTTAAAGACCGCGGATACCACGGAATATCCGAGGAGAAGATCGTCTCGCGCGACGGACGGGAAGGGGTGTTCGCGGAGTACGCGTACTGGTATAACGCCGAGGAATACCGATACGCGATAGCGGTCTTCACGGGGCCGGACCACCTCTATATCGTAGAGTCCGGCGGTGCGGTCGAAGGTTTCGCCCGCAAACGTGACGGCATCCTCGGTTCGCTTAGCACCTTCCGCGCGGAGTAACGACCGTATAAAGGATTGACGTCTTTCGGACGTGATGTTTTCCTGAAAAGGAGGTCCGCCCCCGGCGGAGGTTTCCATCTCCGGCATGGCGTGCTTTACGGTACGCTCTCTCCGATAACGGCACAGAGGGCGGCGAATTCCAGCGAACACCGACAGTGGAGTGGATATGAAGATACTGGTCACCGGTTCCGCCGGTTTTATAGGGTCGTTTACGGCCGGGCGCCTGATGCAGGACGGGCACGAAGTGGTCGGCGTCGACAACCTGAACGACTATTACGATGTCGGCCTGAAAAACGGCAGAAACGAACGCCTTAAAAGCCTCTACCCTTCATACGTCTTCGAAAAGATGTCGATCGCCGATTATGGGGCGCTGGAGGACCTGTTCCGAACGCACCGCTTCGAGTACGTCGTGAATCTCGCGGCACAGGCGGGCGTGAGATACAGCCTGACAAATCCGCTCGCCTACGGCGAGAGCAACCTCTCGGGGTTCCTCAACGTTCTCGAGTGCTGCAGAAGGTATGAGGTGCGGCATCTCGTGTACGCGTCGTCGAGTTCGGTGTACGGGCTGAATGCCAGAGTGCCATTTTCGGTGCACGATAACGTCGATCATCCGGTATCGCTGTACGCGGCCACAAAGAAATCCAATGAGCTGCTGGCGCACTGTTACGCCCACCTGTACGGCATTCCGACGACCGGCCTCCGGTTTTTTACCGTGTACGGGCCGTGGGGCAGACCCGATATGGCGTATTTCCTGTTCACACGGGCCATACTGGAGGGACGGCCGATCGACGTGTACAACAACGGCGACATGGAACGGGATTTCACCTATATCGATGATATTGTCGAGGGCGTCTGTCGGACGCTGTGGATGGCGCCCTCGGGCGATCCGGCCTGGGACGCGCAGAGCCCCGATCCCGGTACGAGCAGCGCGCCCTACCGTATTTACAACATCGGGAACAATAATCCGGTCAGGCTGATGCATTTTATCGAGGTGATCGAAAAGGCCCTGGGAAGAAGAGCACAAATTAATTATCTGCCTATGCAGCCGGGCGACGTGAAAACGACATACGCGGACATTGACGACCTGGTGAGGGACGTCGGTTACGCTCCGACGACGACCGTCGAAAAGGGTATTGAAGAGTTCGTGCGCTGGTACAGAGAGTATTATCGTATAGATGTATGACAGCGTATGAACACTAAAAGTGTCTTGACTATT
>CAZEAH010000242.1:0-5531 GCA_964510075.1 uncultured Leptospirales bacterium
CAGGCCGGCGGCAGGATGCTGAACGAGATCGGCGCCCGTTGGGCCAAGGAGCGCGGCGCGGGCATCGTAAAACAGCGCTGGGGGAGGAGGGACAACAGCGACTATTTCTGGACGCTGGCCCGAAGCCCCGGGAAAAGCGTGATGGAGCTCTACGTACTCGAAACGGGGGAAGGGGCCATTGTGGTATCGGGGACCGCCCCGCGCGACCGTTATACGGCGTTTAAGGCGCGCCTGGACGCGGTGTTCGAGTCGATGGCGCGCTGAACGGACGGTCCTCCCGTCTCATATCAGGCCGTCCCAGCTCCCGCGGAGCGTCGGCATCTTCAGAGCCTCCGCGAGCAGGCGCATGAACTCTCCGCGCGGTATGCCCCGCGCCCCGAGGCTCTCCAGGTGGGCCGTGTGCACCTGGCAGTCGACGAGCGCAAACCCCCGTGAGCGGAGCCGCTCTACCAGCGCGATGAACGCCGCCTTCGATGCGTTCGACACCGCCGCGAACATCGATTCCCCGAAAAAACAGCCCCCCAGCGAGACCCCGTAGAGGCCGCCGGCGAGCGTTCCGTCCCTCCACGCCTCGACCGAATGCGCAAGGCCCAGGTCGTGAAGCTCCGAATAGGCCTCCAGCATGTCGCCGGTTATCCAGGTGCCCTTCTCGTGACGGCGGCGGTTCGTGCGGCAGGCCTCTATCACGGCGCGGAAGTCACGGTCGAAGCTGATTTCGAACACTGAGCGGCGCATGACCTGGCGCATGCTGCGCGAAACCCGGAGCTCGTCGGGAAACAGCACATACCGCGGATCGGGCGACCACCATATAATGGGGTCCCCGTCCGAATACCAGGGAAAGATGCCGTTTCGATAGGCCTCGACCAGGCGCAGCGGGGAGAGGTCGCCGCCGACGGCAAGAATGCCGTTTTCGGATGCGAGCTCCGGCGGGGGGAAGATAATGTCATCGCAGAGGCGATAGATCGGCATGGGGCCCCGTTCAGGCCGAGAGCGTCCCGCCCTCGACGACCCGTATGACCACCTCGTCATTATCGAGCGCGGCCTCGGCCTTTCCTCCTCCGGCCAGGCGGCCGAAGAGCACCTCGTCCACAAAAAAGCGCTTTATGCGGTCCTGCACCAGGCGGGCGATCTCGCGCGCGCCGAATTCGGGCGAATAACCTTTGCGGGCGAGCCAGCGGACGCACTCGTCGGTGACGGCGAGCTCGACGTTCTTCTCGGCCAGCTGAACGGCGAACTCCGCGATCGCCTTGCGCACAATGCTCTCAACGACGGCCTCGTCGAGGCCGGAGAAGGTGATGACCGCGTCCAGGCGGTTGCGGAACTCGGGCGCGAAAATGCGCTCGACCGCGCTCTGCACCGCGCCCGGATTGCCGGTCTCTCCGCCGAAGCCGATCTTCGACCTGGCGAGCTCGCGCGCGCCCGCGTTGGAGGTCATTATAATGACGACATTGCGGAAATCTGCCTTGCGGCCGCTGTTGTCGGTCAGCGTCGCGTAGTCCATCATCTGGAGCAGCGTGTTGAAGATATCGGGATGCGCCTTCTCGATCTCGTCGAGGAGCAGGACCGCGTGCGGATTTTTGCGGATCGCCTCGGTAAGGAGCCCGCCCTCCTCGTATCCCACGTATCCGGGAGGCGCGCCGATGAGCCGGGCGACGGTGTGCTTCTCCTGGTATTCGCTCATGTCGAAGCGATGGAGCGAAACGCCCATCACCGACGCGAGCTGGCGCGCGAGCTCGGTCTTTCCGACGCCCGTCGGCCCGACAAACAGGAAGGAGGCCACGGGCTTGTTCGGCTCGCGGAAGCCGGCGCGCGAGCGCTTGATTGCCTCCACGACCATCTCGACGGCCGTGTTCTGGCCGAATATCCTGTTTTTAAGCTCCGCCTCGAGGTCGCGCAGTTTCTCCACTTCGGACGAGGAAACGTTCTTCTCGGGGATCTTGGCCATCTTTGCCACCACCCGCTCGATCTCGGCGGTGCCTAATGCGATCGTCTCGTCGTCCGCGGAGTTCATGCGGGCGCAGGCCCCGGCCTCGTCGATGACGTCGATCGCCTTGTCGGGAAGATGACGGTCGTTCACGTATTTGGCGGAGAGCTCGGCCGCCGCGCGGAGGGCCTCCTCACCGTACTCCACGCCGTGGTATTCCTCGTAGCGCCCTTTCAGGCCCTTCAGGATGAGCACCGTGTCCTCCACCGTCGGCTCGCTCACCTCGATCTTCTGGAAGCGCCGGGAAAGGGCCCCGTCTTTTTCGAAATACTTACGGTACTCGTCGTAGGTCGTCGAACCGATACATCGGAGCTTCCCGGTGGCGAGCTCGGGCTTGAGGATGTTCGACGCGTCCATCGAGCCGCCGGACACCGCACCCGCCCCCACTATTGTATGGATCTCGTCGATGAAGAGGATGACGTTTTTGCGCTTTTCGAGCTCGGCGAGGACGCGCTTCATACGCTCCTCGAAGTCGCCCCGGTAGCGCGTCCCCGCGAGGATCGCCCCCATGTCGAGGGAGTAGATGCGCGCCTCGCGGAGCGCCTTCGGCACCCTGCCCTGCGCTATGAGCTGCGCCAGCCCCTCGGTGATGGCGGTCTTGCCGACCCCGGGATCGCCCACGTGTACCGGATTGTTTTTAAACCGGCGGCAGAGCACCTGGACGGTCCGCTCAAGGATGTCCTCGCGCCCGATGAGCGGCTCGAGCTCGCCCCTTCGCGCGCGCTCGGTAAGCTCCATGGTGTACGCCCGCAGTATTTTATCGCGGTCCTTCGTCGCGGCTCCGGTGTCATCATCGGCGTCCGCGTCGTCGCCGTTCGTCTTCCCGTCGTCCGCGCCGCCGGGATCGCGATAGCCGCCGTGCGAGATGTAGTTGACCAGGTCGTAGCGCGTAACGCCCTCCCTGCCCAGGTAGAAGGCGGCAAAGGACTCCTTCTCATCGAAAAGCGAGACCAGCACGTCCCCCAGATCCAGCACGTCCTTCTGCGCCGAGGCCGTGTGCCAGATGGCGCGCTCCATGACGTTCTGAAAACCCAGCGACTGAATGGGCTCGACGTTCCCGGCGCTTTCATCGAGGCCGGGCACCTTCTCTTCCAGGTGGTCTCTCAGGCTCTTCTTTAAACGCTCCACGTCCCCGCCGCAGCCCTCCACTATCTCGCGCCCTTCTCCGAAAAAAAGCGCGGCGTAGAGCAGATGTTCAGGCGTAAGGTACTCGTGCCGGCGGGTCTTCGCTTCGTTGAAGGCCGCCATGATGATCTGGTTCAATTCGTCGTTTATCTGCATATCCCTGTCCTACGCGTCCTCCATGCTGCACTTGAGCGGGAACTCGCGCGCCCGCGCCATGGTGTGCACCTGGGAGACCTTCGTCGCGGCGATATCGTAGGTGTATACGCCGCACATGCCGCTCCCCCGCCTGTGCACGTCCATCATGATCTTTGTCGCCTCCGCGGCCGGTTTATGGAACACCGACATGAGCACCTCCACCACGAAATCCATGGTGGTGTAGTGGTCGTTGTGCAGAATCACCCGGTACATTTTAGGCTCGCGGATCTCGATATCGCGGTCTACCTTCAGGCCGCCGTCGAAAACGCCTTCCCGGTCGTGATTGTTCGACATAACGCTACGTCCTCGATTATGAGAAAAAAATATCCTTCGTCTGAATGCGTATCATTTGCATGATGGCGGTTGCTAGTCGCTCCTGCTTCCGGGTACAGGATTATCTTTCCGCGCACCATCCCGCACGCCACATACCCGCGCCGCTCACCCGAAAAGGCCGCCGGCCGAACCAGTCAGCGTTCGGCCTCCAGCCAGCGCGACTGCTCCCACGAGTAGTACTCGCAGGGGCGGAACTCCGCCTTGTACTCCATGCGCGGACAGCCCTCCACATGGTATCCGAGATAATAATACGGAAGTCCGAGCGAGGCGGCAAGCTCAATTTCCCGGATGACGCTGTAGATGCCCGGGCTGTTGCGCGCGAATTCCGTCCGGAATACGAAATAGACGCTGGAGAGGCCCCCGCTCGACCGGTCCAGAAAACCGACCGCCATGAGCCTCCCGTCCAGATAGTACTCGGACTGCAGGCCCGGGCAGGATTCCTGGTAGAAATTCGTAAGGAAATCCTCGATCTCGCCTTCCCTTCCGAAACGGTCCCTGCTGTGCTCGCTGTAAATGGAAAAAATTTCAGGCCTGTACCTGAGCGCCCCGAAGCGCGTTTCGGTTCGTATATTTTTTCGTATCACGCGCCTCTGCCCTTTCGATGGCCTGAACCCGGCGACCGGGACCCTCAGCGGCACGCAGTTCCTGCAGCCGGGGCAGCCGGGCCGGAAGAAGTACAGGCCGAATTTTCTCCATCCCGTAGCGATCAGCGCGTCGAGCTCGCGCGCGTCCAGGTCGAGCGCGAAAAAGTATTCGTACCGCGCGGTCCGGCCGGGCAGATAGGGGCACGGGGACTCGTCCGAGAGCCTGGGCTCCTGAAGCGTCAGCATTCGACACAACCTTCACCGCTGAATACATAAAATCCCGAGGGCCTGACGCCGCCTATCATGAGCATTCCGGCGCGGCGCGCGAGCTCTATGCTGCGCGTGGTCGGCGCCGCCCGGGAGACGAGCACCGGCGCCGAAACGGCGACCGCCTTCTGCACTATCTCGCTCGCCAGCCGTCCGGTGGAGAGAATCATCGCGTTATCGAGCGCGAGGCCCTTTTCGAGCGCGTAGCCGAGGATCTTGTCGATGGCGTTGTGCCGCCCAATTTCGTCGAAAAAGCACAGGCGCTCTCCCTCCACCGAATAGAGCGCCGCGCTGTGCACGCCGTGCGTGAGCCTGTGTATCTCGGATGAATGCAGAAACTCCTTCATGCATGCCGTGACCACCGAGGCGCGAACATGCGGGACCTCCGCCCGCCGCGGAACCGCCTCCGCCGCCGCCGACGGCTGGCCGCAACCTGAGGCTATCGAGCGTATGCGGAAGAGACGCTCGAGCATGCCGTCGTCCTCGACCGTCCGCACGTCGATCGAAAAAGCCTTTTCGTCGATATCGATTGACCGTACCTCGTCCGCCGACGTAACGATCCCCTCCGCCGCCAGGTGGCCCAGGGCCAGGCGTGCGAGGTCGCTTCCCGAACAGACGATCGAGACGAAGGGATTGCCGTTTACCGCAAGGGTGAACGCGTACTCCGCGCTCACCGGGATCTCAATAGGGGCCATAGCGGAACCCGTGCACTGGTGAACTCTTACGTTCATGTACTGCGGCAGCGCCATCTCATCCCCCCTCTTCGTGAACGCCTGTTATCGTGCGGAAGGCCGAAAGCGCAAGGGTGACGCAGCCCCGGCTCCCCTCGGGCACATCGCCGAGCAGGGCGATGATGTCGCCGGCCGAAGTCCGCGCAACCTCCGAGGCCGTCCTGCCGTACGCGTATTCGTTGAAGAACGAGGCCCCCGCGATCGCGTATCCGCATCCGTACACCTGGGTCCGAATATCCTCCACCGTGCCGTCCTCGCCGATCCTCACCGTCATGCGCACCAGATCGCTGCAGGTGTCGCTCTTGACGAGCG
>CAZEAH010000243.1:0-5526 GCA_964510075.1 uncultured Leptospirales bacterium
GTGTTGTAATTAATACGAAACCGGCTGCACGGTCAAGATGATTTTTAATTACCACCCGACGACTCCGCCGGGTGTGACTTAATTTCCGCGATCGCCCGTCATCGAGAGAAGGGCCCGTACCGCATTACAAGGTATTGCAATCCCCTGTTCCGAGGCGGAATCGACAGGTGAGTGTTTTCGTAAGAATGGCTTTTTACCGTGCGAGATCCACGCATCGCTCATGTCCTCGCGGTGACGCGGCGTTCCGGCGTGTCCGCTTCACCGCGTGAACCGGCCGCGCCTTATATTTCCCCGGCACGGAGCAGGTTGCGAAGCCGCTTTTCCCGGGGAGTAAGGGCCGCCTCGGTAAGCAGATTGATCTCCTCGAGCCAGGTGAGTTTTTCCTCGGTCGAAAGCTTCATATATTCCCGTATCTTTTCGTCTTCGACCGTGTATGAATAGCCTTTAGCCTTCACGATCCGACTCCCCGTCGCCGAACGATTTGATCTTTTCCAGAATGGCGACGTCGCTTAAATCCTGCGCCCTGCCGCTGAATCGCTTCATCGCGATTAGATCGTCGATCCCCACGAGATGAATGTCCACGCCCGCCGCTTTTTTTACCGTCGCACCGTGCTTGAGCGTTTCGTAATCGGTGTTGTAGAAAAGCACCACGTCGATCACGCGGTAATTGTTTTTAGAATTATAGTAACTGAACGCCTTCATGTTCTTTTCGCGGACCCAGAGCTCCCGCACCGCCTCATCGGCAAGGTCGTCGGGATTTACCGGCAGCCGAGGTACATAACCCAGCCCCGCGAGTGCCCGGTTGAATTTCAGGATGTTGTCCTTCCGCATCGCAAGCACGACGTCCAGGTCCTGGGTGACCCGGGGGGCGCCGTACAGGTTCACCGCCAGACCGCCGACCAACAGGTAATCGATTCCGTTTTCGTGCAAGGCTTTCAATATATCGAAGTAGTACATTGTTCCGCCGAATTCAGACTTTCCCGTTCAGCGTTGATTCACTCTATCCTGAGCGTTTTAATATTGCCGAGTTTCTTGATCGCGTCGAAAAGCCGGCGGATGCTCGCGTCCTCGTCGACGCGGCAGTTGATGACGACCTCAGTGCTCTGGGCTTCAACGTTCTCGGTGATGGAGACCTGTTTGATGATGATATCGAAGCCCTTGACGGTGTCGATCACCTGCTTGGGACCGAGCTTCGCCGAGTTGATGACCACGGTGAGTATGCGCATGTCCTTTCGCTCGAAGAAGCGGTCCTCTACGCGCTCGAAAAACTGGAGAATTACCACAAGAAGCGCCGTGGAGGCGAGCCCGAGAAAGTAAAAGCCCGCGCCTATTGCAAGGCCGATGGCCGACACGGTCCAAATGGACGCCGCCGTGGTGAGGCCCTTTACGCTGAAACCGTAGCGGAATATGGCGCCCGCCCCCAGGAAGCCGATGCCGCTTATCACCTGCGCCGAGAGCCGGGCCGGGTCGGCGTTACGACTTTCCTTCATGAACTCGGCCGGGATGTATATGGAGATGAGCATCACCAGGCACGCGCCCAGGCAGAGCACCATATGCGTGCGGAGCCCCGCCGGCTGGTAGTGCTGTTCGCGCTCGAAGCCCACGACGAATCCGGCGAACATGGCGATGAAGAGGCGCACCACGACGCTCAGCGGGTGGGAGAAATCGAGGCCGGTGACGGCGTCAATCATCGGTGTTTCCGTCCAGGATGTTCTTTATGGCGGTGATCTGCTTTTCGATCTCGCCGCGCGCGGTGCTTCCGGCCGAGAGCTTGCGCTCGGGCGAGCTCTCGGGGTTCAGGATTTCGCGTATGTCCTCGCCGAAGTGCTCGGAAAATCCGCGCAGCGTCTCGAGCGGAAGCGCGAAGAAGTCCGCGCCGCTCTCCTCGCAGTGGCGCACCAGGCCGCCGATTATCTCGTGCGCCTGGCGAAAGGGGACTCCTTTGCGGGCGAGATAATCGGCGAGATCGGTGGCCGTGGAAAAATTCCGGTACAGCGCGGCCTTCATGGCCTCCGTGTTGAGCCGCATGCCCGAAAGCATGGCGAGCATCCCCTCAAGCGAGAGCTTCACCGTGTCGACCGAGTCGAAGACGCGTTCCTTGTCCTCCTGGAGATCGCGGTTGTAGGTGAGCGGAAGGCCCTTCAGCATGGTGAGGAGCGATACGAGATTTCCGTAGAGCCTCCCCGTCTTGCCGCGGATGAGCTCGGCCAGGTCGGGATTCCGCTTCTGCGGCATGATCGACGAGCCCGTGGTGACCTCGTCGGAGAGGCGGATGAAGCCGAATTCGGCCGAGGACCACAGCACGAGCTCCTCGCAGAAGCGCGAGAGGTGCATCCCCAGCACGGCGGCGAAGTAGACGAAATCGAGCGCAAAGTCGCGGTCGCTCACGGAGTCCATGGAGTTCGCGGTGACGCCGGGAAGTCCCAGCTCGCCGGCCGTAAAGGCCCGGTCGGTCGGATAGTTTACCCCGGCCATGGCGCCCGCCCCGAGCGGCGAGACCGAACACGACCGCGCCGCAGACCCGAGCCGCTCGCGGTCCCGCAGCAGGGCCCAGGCGTGGGCCAGCATGTGCTGGGCGAAGCGGACCGGCTGGGCCACCTGCAGGTGGGTGTAGCCGGGCATGACGACATCGATATTGGTTTCGGCGAGCGTGGTGAGGGCCGAAACGAGCTCAACGATCAGCCTGTCGATCTCTTCCGCCTCGTCGAGCAGATACAGCCTGAGGTCCAGGGCGATCTGGTCGTTCCGCGAGCGCGCGGTGTGGAGCTTTCGGCCCGCGTCGCCGATGCGTTCGGTGAGCGCCGCCTCGATGTTCATGTGGATGTCCTCGAGCGAGGCCGAGAACTCGAAACGACCCTCCTCGATTTCCTTCTCGATCGCGCGGAGGCCCTTCTCGATGGCGTCGAGCTCGGCGGCGGTGAGGATGCCGGTTTTCTTCAGCATGCGCGCGTGGGCGATCGAGCCCCATATATCCTGGCGGTAGAGGCGCGCGTCGTAGTGGATGGACGCGGACATGCGCTCGGTGATGTCGGACGAGGCGGCGGCGAAGCGCCCGCCCCAGAGCTTTTTGTTCTTTGTCTCGGTTTTCTTCTTCATGGATTGTTTCCGTTCAACTTCCCGGATGGGGCGGAAATTCCCTTAAATCTTCCGATCGAACGCCCCCCCGACCCCCCGGAGGGGGGCTTCAGTATGAATAATTCAATTAATTGATTAAAGCCTTCCTGATTGTTTGCAGAACCCCGAGAATACTGTCAATAACATCCTTGTTCTGAAAACGTAAAGTAGTTATTCCCATGGATTTCAGAAACTCATCACGAAATTCATCATAATCTGATCTTTTTTTATGAATGTCACCATCCACCTCGATTGCCAGCCTCTTTTCGTGACAATAAAAGTCGAGAATATACCTGTACACAGGGTGTTGATTCCTGAATTTAAAGCCTTCCAGTTTTTTCTCTTTCAATTCTTCCCATAATATTCTCTCGGCCGGTGTCGGATTTTTTCTCAAATCCCTGGCAAGCTCTATTATATAACGAGGTGACCTTGCTTTAACAGTCATCGTTAACACACACTCCAGCTCATCTATTCTTGCCCCCCTCCGGGGGGTTGGGGGGCGTTAAATATCGGAAAAAGATTACTCCGGTGGTAAGCTACCCCTCCTGTATCTCGACAATCACCGCGTCGACGTACGCGCCGATCGTCTCTATCTGCGGACGCATCTCGTACTCCAGAATGTCCGAGAGGCTGATGATGTCGTTGTTCTCGAGCGAGGAGAGTATCTGCGAGAGCATGTCGTTCAGCGCGCGATTGCGTTCCTCGAGCGAAACGCCGTCGACGGTAATTTTCGAGGGATCGATCCTGAACACGGGCACGCACTGGTAACATGCGCGGGTATAGGCGTAGACGAATTCCACGAACGAGCGGAATTTTTCGGATGCGTCGGAGTCCCTGCCTTCCTGGTACAGCCGGACGGTTTCGGCTAGGATATCCGGCTGCGCGGCCGCTTCTTCCTTTATGTTTTTCAGGGACTCAATGAGAACGTCGGGCGATTCGAGGCTCTGCACCACGAGACGGCGCAGATTCTCGCTCATGAGCATCATGCGAAGGATCTCCTTCACCGCCGCGAAGACCTCCCCCTTCGCCTCGAAAACCCCGAGGAGCGATTCCGGCGAACCGGATTCGCGCACGGAAGAGGAGAAATCCTCCAGACGACCCAGGTAGTCCCTGACCGTCGTATCGCGGCAGCTCACCTCTCCGGGGTCCGCCCCCAGAAGCGACAGCGTGGAGCTTACAACCTCACCCAGCCACCGCGCGCCTCCGGCGAGCGATTCGGCCGCCCCGCTTTCCACCGAGCGCTCCGCGAACGAGCGGCGGACGAAAGAATCGGCCCTCTCGCAGTACGCGTCCGCCTCCTCGAGTGAGGAGATGACCACGTCGGCCCGGGACTGCACAATGCAGTCGATGGACCGTACCGCCTCGAGCGGGATATCCGGAAGGCTCTCCACCAGATAGTGCTCGTCGTTGATACGGGCCTCGGTGAACACGAGCTCCCTCTCCCTCGCCCAGCCGGAGACGGAGGCTATGACCTCGGCCACGTTCTTTTCGTTTTCAAGACTGAAATGTACGGGGAAACTGTTGATCCGAATGTCCACTACTCCACCTCGCACGGATGATTATCTTTTATTTCTCTTCGTTCCCGCCCTGCATGCCCTTCATCTGGTTTTTCATCCAGTCCCCCTGCGACTTCGCGCCCGAGATGGACTGTTCCATCGTGGAGAACTTCTTGCGGAGCTTGTCTTCGTATTTTTTCAAATGCTCCTGGTGGCGCTCGATGCGGCTGTTCGCCATCTGGATGTTGGTGTCTTCGAGTTCAATTTTATTGGCGATGATGTTCTTGCCCGACGAAACGTACGGCCGCAGGACCGTCTCCACGCGGAACGCCATGCCGTTGTCGATCCGGTTGTCGCCGTCGGTGTCGGAGCCGAAGAATTCCTCCACTCCGTCGGGATTGTCCTTCAGCGTGGACAGCAGCAGGCCCTCGTCGATGATGAGCTTTCCCTCGCGGATGCTCTCCCACGCGGCGTTGATGGCACCCGTGGAAATTCCCATCTGGGTGATGAGTCGTATCGGTTTCTCCGAGCGGCTGGGATAGGCGTTGCCCACGGTTTCCTTAAGGGTGTTCTCGAGGCGCAGAATGGTCATGTCTCCGACGAAGAGCCCGTTTTTGTACTTGTTCGATTTATAGTCGCCGGGTTTCTCGCTCTTCTCGGTTTTGATGAGCATCCGGTTGAGCTCCAGGTAGTTGTTGTAGGCCTCGACAAAGGCCTTTATCTTTTCCACGGCCTTCTCGACGCTGGGCTCTACCTTGATGGTCACCGGATGGTCCGACTTCGATCGCAGATTGAGGGTGAGCCCTTTCACCACGTCGGTGAGCCCCTCGTTTTTGTCCCGCTGGACCTCGATCCCGTCGACCCTGATTCTGGCGTCGGCGGCCTTCGCCACCTCGTGCTTGGGGTCCAGCAGACC
>CAZEAH010000244.1:0-5478 GCA_964510075.1 uncultured Leptospirales bacterium
CGAGGAGAGCCCCCAGTCCCATAAGCGCCAGGGCGACCGCCCACACGCCGTACGGCCCGGCGAATTCATCCATTCTGCCGAAGAGAATTCCGGCGAGAAAAAACGCCTGGCCGGCCCACAGGAAGTTAGTAATGGCGGTAAGCGCAAGCGGTGTCATGAGCCCCTCCCGGTTACAGTTAACTCCTTTATTGCAGATGGGCATTGATTTGTCCACCGAAAACAAAACGCACCGGAGCATCAAACGATCCCCGTTTTGCAGCCGGGTTTATGTTCGCGCGCCGCAAGCCGGCCGAAACGACACCCGCTTCCAGCCGTGTAACAGCGCGTAAACGCTATTGTGTCAATAGAATTTTACTGCGGGTGCACGGAGGTTAACTGTATGCAGGGTCCGGTCAGTTCGGTTCCTCCCTCACCGATGCCGATGCGGAAGCGGCCGGGGTGCTCTCCATCGTGTTCCCTTGTTCCCGGGCGCCGAAAGCGTCGCTTCGGCGCTCGTACCTTGCCTTTTCGACGGCAAGTTGCGCCGCACCGACGATCTCTCTCTCATCGTAGGGCCACGATATGAATCCACAGGGCCCTATGGCGGTAAGCTTCGATATGGTGTCTTTTCCCATCGTCCCCGCCACGTAAACCACCGGGAGCCCCAGAGCCGTTATCGCTGACAGAAAGGATGGCCCGTACCCGGTCCTCTCGGCAAGAAGAATGTCCACAAACAGGATATCGGGCGCGAAATCATCGATCATACGGAGCGCCTCATCGATTGAATACGCCACTCCCACGAGGACTATTCCGGCCTTTAGAAGCCCGGCCTGTAATTCGACGATCGTAATCGACGATGCATTAATCACCAGCGCTTTTCCCGGCGCCTTCGCCCCGTGTGCGATCGCCGGGCGAGATACAGTTCTCATGAAGCAGGTCCTCCCTTTGCCGGCGGTCTCCCGCCGTCGATGTCTCAGAGTGTTTCAAGATAAAATAGCGCACAGGAGACCTTATTCAAAAGGAACGGTAACCGGATACATAAGAGTATCCGGCTATTTCGGCATGACGGTTTCCCTTACACGGAAGGACTTTATCTGAAATTTCGAAATTCCTACCTGGAGCTGAGCACCCACTGAATGGCCTGTTTGTTGAGTTCCGAACCGCTGGAGAGTCCGAGTTTGTCTTTGATGTTCTTTCTGTGCGTCTCGATCGTGTGCGGACTGAGATTGAGCCTTCGGGCTATCTCACCCGTACTGAAGCCGTTGCCGATAAGCCGGAAAATTTCGAGCTCGCGGTCGGTAAGGGTCTCGACAATGCTTCGCGGCCTTTCTGACTGGTTGCCGTGGAAAAGCTTTGAGATGAGCCGTGCGCTCATCGCACCGCTCAGATATATCTCTCCCTTGAGTACCGACCGCAGCGCGTGGACAATATTCGACGGACCGTCATTTTTAGTGATGTAGCCGCGCGCGCCGGCCCGTATGGCACGCTCCGCGTAGACCGATTCATCATGCATGGAAAGCACCAGGCTGCTTACTCCCGGGAACCGTTCCTCGATGGCGCGCACCAGATCCAGCCCGCTCGCCTCACCGTCGAGCGAGATATCGGCGACCACTATATCGGGCTTCTCGCGCGCGATAACCGAGACCGCCTCGTTGGCGGAACCGGCCTCCCCGCAAACGAGCATATCGCTTTCCTTCTCTATCACTTTTTTAAGCCCCTGTCGCACAATCGGATGATCGTCAACGATTACGATTTTAACGGCGTCCTTTCTGTTCTTCATCGATCAACCTTTTTTTACGGTCTTTTATATCATGATCGGGCGCGTCCGCCCCTACGTCGTCCCGACGTACGCGCACGGCGACTCTGAAACATCCGTCGGCGGCGCCCGCCTCGAAATCTCCGCCAAGAATACCGGCACGGTAACGCATGGTGCGAAGGCCGAGCCCTTTCGGTTGAACCTCCGACGAACGGCCATTATTCGATTCGTTCTCGACCGTCAGACACAGATCACCATTCGCGTCCTCAAGGTGTATTCGAACCGGTCCTCCATCGCGGTGCTTAACCGCGTTCGTCACTGCTTCCTGCACTATATAATACAGGTGGGTCGAGGCTTCTACGTTATCGAGAGCGAACTCGCCCGTCCTGCTCACAACGCATTTAACACCGAACAGACGCTCGGTTGTTACCGCAAGTTCTTCGATTGCCGCGACCAGCCCGTGTGATTCCACCGCGACGGGACACAGGCCCCTGACGATCCCGCTCGCCATCTGTATGGACTCCCCGATCAGCGCCCCGATCTCGGACATCTCCGCCGCCAGCACCGGGGATTTCTTCTCCAAACCGCGTCGCACCGCCTCGGCGAGAAAGGCCGCTCCCGTGAGTTTCTGTCCGAGTCCGTCGTGCAGGTCTCTTCCGATCCTCCACCGCTCGCGCTGTATGAGATCGAGCATGGCCGCCTCGAGCTCGCGCGTTTCAGTTATATCGATAAAGCTGGCGATGACCCCGATCGTCTTCCCCGTGGAATCGACAAACGGTACCGCTCGGACGATACAGTGAAGCGTGCCGCCGTCGATGCGCCGATCGATTTCAAACTCGACAAAGCGTTCACCGGAGAGAATGCGAACGAGCGGACATTCCCCGGTACGGCAGAACGGAAGGCCCAGAACATCGTCGCAGCAAACACCCTGAACATCCCTTCTTTTAAGGCGGAACATGGTCAGAAACGCATTGTTCGCCCGCAGGCACCGGCGGTCACCCGAAATCACGCACATCCCCGTGGCGGAGGATTCGAAAATCTGGAACAGTTCCGAAAACGCCTCCTCCTTTTCCTGCTCCGCGGTTTTCCTCTGCGAGATATCGCGATTGCTCACCCTGCGCCCGATCGAAGTGCCCTCCGCGCTGCAAACGGGCTGGCAGAGGTGAGAGAGCCATTTTCTTTCCCCGCCTTTCGTGACTATTCTGAAATCGACCGACAGTACGGCATCGGAATTTTTTTCCTCGGCGAAATGGTTCCGCATCAGCTCCCTGTCGTCCGGATGTACAATGGTATTCAACAGTCCGGGATCGGCCTGAAACTCTGCGATTGAATATCCGGTCACATCGAGACACGAGGGTGAAATATATATGAATCCTTCATACGGTCCGACCCAGTATTCCCAGTCGGAGGTGAAGTGCGCCAGGGTGCGGAACCGCTCCTCGCTCTCTCTCACCTGGCGTTCGAGCCTGTGCCGCTGGATGGCGGTTTCCACCGCCGAGTGGAGTTCTATGTCGCGGATCGGTTTTACGATGTAGCCGTACGGCATGGTCGATTTTGAGCGCAGAAAGGTCGCGTGATCGGTGTGGGCGGTAAGGTAAACGACCGGTATGTCCGTCCGCGTGCGCAGCGCTTCGGCCGTTTCGATGCCGTCCATCTCGCCCGGCAGCATGATGTCCATTAACACAAGATCCGGCTTGAGAAGCAGCGTCTTCTCGAGCGCGTCTTCACCGGTAGCCGCGATCGAGGCGACTTCATAGCCGAAGCCCTCCATCCTCCGCTTGATGTCGAGCGCGATGACCGATTCGTCTTCCACGATGAGGATCCTGGAATTCACCCGCGTCCCCCGCCTGGTGCGTAATTCGAGCCCGTTACCGGGCTACTCCTGTATTCTGCTCTTCATTGCCGCGGCCATGCGCGACAGCTCCTCTATACTCGCCGCAAGCTTCTCGGCGGATTCCGCGCCGGATACCGCCTGTTCGTTGATCAGGCCCACGGATCGGACAATCTCGTCGGTGGCCGACTTTTGTTCCCCGGTGGCCGCAGTTATCTCCTCCGCCAGCTTTTTGACGGTCCTCGATTTCTCGTCGACGTCTTTATTAACGCGAAGCTGTTCCTTCATGAAATCGTTCGCTTCGTTCATCCCGTCGTTTATTTCACTGAGGCTCGCCAGAATTTCGTTTATGATGCCTACAACCATATCGAGCCTCGACAGTCCCCCCTGTATCTCGCCTTCATTCCCTTTGATGAGTGCGTCGATTTCCTTCAGGCTCGATCCGGTCTGCTCGGCAAGTTTCGCGATCTCGTCGGCGACCACCGCAAAACCCCTTCCCGCGTCGCCTGCACGGGCCGCCTCTATGGCCGCGTTAAGCGAGAGCAGGTTGATCTTGTCGAAAATATCCCTTATTATTTCCACGATTCCGTTCATGTCGCGCGAGCTGGCGATGATGTTCCGCATGCTCTCGTCCATCTGCGAAAGCATCTCTGTACCCTCCGCGGCGCGTTCCGAAATAGACGACGCCTTCCTCATCGCAAGCTCGATCCTCTCACCCGTATCGGCGATTCCACGAGAAAGCCGCTCAAAGACCTCTATCAGGCCCGAGACGCTTTCGTTCTGGGAGATCGAGCTCGCCGCGACACTTTCTATGCCCGATGTTATCTCTTCTATCGACGCCGACACCTCTTCAGCGGTCGCCGCCTGCGACTGCGTGCTCTCAGCGAAGGCGGCCGCGGTCGCCGCCATATTACGGGAGGATGAAGCGAGTTCGCTCGATATCTCCCGGATGGAAGCGAACAGTTCCTGCAGGGTGAGGAACTGCTCTCTGTTGCGGTCCGATTCCTCGCGCGCCACCTGGTTGCCGCGCCTGTTGATTCGTATCATGAGATAACACAGCGCGAGCGAGAATATAACCGCGAAAAGGTAGTCGAAATAGGCCTTCCTGATGAACTTCTGGGAGGCTGCGTCCATCTGCGAACCGCCGACAAGGTAAACGATTCCGGTGCCCGCCGCCAAGAAGAACAAGCCCAGCCCCATCATATATTCGATCCGGCAGAATATCGCCGCGAAGATGATGGCCGCGGGCACGTAGTTCAGGTTGCTTATAAAATCGAGATTGCCCTTGGTGAAAAAACCGTTATACAGGATAGCCATGATACCCATAGAAAGTATCGTCACGGAGACGACGGAGGCGGCATCGTAGCTTCCCCTGCGGAGCAACACCATACTGAGAAGGGGGACAGCGATAAACGCGGCGAGAATGTAATTGACCCCCGCAGCGAGGGCGAAGATGTTTGCGCTGTTTATCAGCACCAGGATGAGTGAGAAGAGCAGCATGGTAAATAGATTGAAGTAGTACAGAAGCTTGACTTTTTCCCTCCTGTCGAATGACGCGCCGTCGTAGACGCTGAGTATGGAGGCAAGCATCCTACCTGTCATGGCGGTACTCCTTTCCGATCAGCGAGCTTGTCTGTCCAGTCCGCGAAAAAACCTCAATCACCGACAGCCAAAAAATCGAATCACCGGCCCCCATTCTCCGGTGATCGCGGCACCGAATACGGGGTGATATCCGCGGAAAAGCAAATGATCGCCTTATATATGTATTTTTCCACAATTTTATTCAATAGCAACCCGGTCATCGAAGGTCTCCCTGTAACATGCCCGCCTTTTAAGCATAATTACTACCATTTAAGGTGCATGCTACAATCAGGGAAATCCCCTGCTTATACCTAACAGATTCCCTTACAGC
>CAZEAH010000245.1:0-5473 GCA_964510075.1 uncultured Leptospirales bacterium
GGTCTTACGAGCCTGGCGCTCACAAAGCTCGACGTGCTGAGCGGTTTTAAGAAAATTAAGGTCGCCGTTGCTTACGAGATGGACGGCAAACGGCTTGACCATTTCCCGTCGTCCATGCACGAAAAGATCAGGCCGGTATACGAGGAACTGGACGGATGGCAGGAGGATATTGCGGCTTGTCGTTCATTTGATACGCTGCCTTCGAGGGCAAGGGGATACGTCGACTTTATAAGGAACACGCTCGATATTCCGATCTCGATTGTATCGGTGGGGCCTGACAGGGAAAACACCTTCGTTCTCGAATAGATCGGTGTCGATGCCGGCACAGCCTTGTTTTTACTGGTTTTTTACCGCGGGTGTGCTAATTTTTATTTGACAGTATACCATGCATTTTACACCTTTAAGCCCTGCTTTTACGAGTCGCTAGCTCAGTCGGTAGAGCAACTGCCTTTTAAGCAGTGGGTCCGGAGTTCGATTCTCCGGCGACTCAAAGAAAATTGCGAAAAATTGTTGACCAATGTACGCAATTTTTTATAGTGCCTCAGCATTTGTCCCCGTCGTCTAGGGGTCTAGGACACCGGGTTTTCATCCCGGCAACAGGGGTTCGAATCCCCTCGGGGATGCGTTGAAATGGCGGCCATGGGCCGCCATTTTTATTATAGCGAACTGTCAGCGCGTTACAACACTTCCATTATCGCCTCGGCCATGAGCCGGTAGCCTTCAACCGTCGGGTGGACCATATCCAATTGTACGAGCGCGCGAAACTCAGATCCCTCGGCGATCTTTTTCTTCCAGTATTCGTGTACCCGCGCGACCGGAAGGCCGTTTTCGGCGCCGAGGTCTTCGATCGCCATGTAAAATGGCGCTGCTATCGCGTTGTCGCGTGATTCGGCGAGATGTACGGACGTAACAAGAATGATTTCCGCATACGTATTTTCGCGGACGCGGTCGATTATGGACTGGAGGTTTCGTCTGAATACGGCGACCGGGCGGCCGATGAACGCGTCGTTGAGTGCGAACTGAACGAGGACGCAGTCCGGGTCTTCGTCGATAACATCCTCGCGAACACGCATTAGGCCGCCATCCGCCGTATCACCGGGAATGCCCCTGTTGATGATACTCAATACGGCCGCTGGGTAGCGTGCTTTGAGCATTTCTTTAAGGAAAACGAGGTATCCCCTGTTTACCATCCACCCCTGGGTGAGTGAATCACCCAGCGCGACGATGGTGGTTTTACTTCCTCCGGAAAGTTTTTCTATTGTTCTGACCGCTTTCATCGCATGCTCCGCCGTTGGTGATGTCGGGGTGTGCCCGGATGATGGGCGATTCGCACGGGGCGGTCAATCGAAATAATACCGTTCGGCAAGCGATTTACGGTAGAGAATGAACGATAGGTTGGCGGCCACGGTATGCCTTCCGACTGAGATAAAATTCGATTCAGGGAATGTGGTTGATTTTTCTCGGCGGAGGCATAGCGTTTATCGAAACATGCGGAGGCGGGTGCGGCATCTAAGCGCCTTCGGGGAAGGGGGAAGACTGCATGAAGAACGTTCTGATTACCGGCGCGAGCGGCTTTATCGGCGGCCATCTGGTTGAGGCCAACCTCAAGAAAGGCAATCGCGTGCGAGCGATGGTTTTGCCGGGGGACCCGTGCGCCGAGAGGCTCACGAGGAAAAAAGGAGTGCAGGTGGTAAACGGGGACGTTCGGGATTACGATTCAGTGCGGCATGCCTGCGCCGGGATGGATATCGTATTTCACTGCGCGGCCGTGGTGACCGACTGGGCGCCGAAGGCGCTTTTTCGCGAGGTGACGGTACGGGGAACCGAGAACATGTGCCGGGCCGCGCTGGCGGCGCATGTGAGCCGCTTCGTCGATATGAGTACGAACGACGTTTTCGGCATCGATGAGAGAAATGTGATGGACGAGACCTTCCCCTTGAGAAAATGGGGTGAGCCTTATCCAGACTCCAAGATCGAGGCCGAAAAGATAACCTGGCGTTTCCATCGCGAGCACGGCCTTCCGGTGACAATGGTATATCCCTGCTGGGTGTTCGGTCCCGGGGATATGACCTTCGTCTACCCTCTTGCCGAAGCGATCGTGAAGCGGGAACTGTTGTTCTGGAGGAAGGACGTAATCGTATGGCCGGCGTATATAGAGAATCTGGTTGACCTCCTCATGCTTATTGCGACCGACGAGCGGGCCGTGGGCAAGGGCTACCTTGTTCATGACGGTGAATACGTCACGCTGCAGAATTTTTGCAAAGGCATAGCGGAAGCGCTGGGCGCCCCTCCGGCGACACTGCATATTCCTTATTTTGCCGCTTACGCTGCGTCCTTCGCGATGGAGATGATCTGGAAGGCCCTGGGTAAAACGGAACGACCGCTCCTTACCACCTATGTCGTGAAAAACCTCGGATCGCGTTTCAGGTTTTCGATTGATAAGGCGGAACGCGAGCTAGGATGGAAGCCGAAGATACCCTTTCGCGAGGGATTTTCCCGAACCATGGAGTGGCTGAAGACCCTCGGGGTGGAGAATACGGCGGCCAAATAAACCGTTTTCAGGCCTCGAGCGCCGCCCTGGCTTCCCGCATGATCTGTAGCTCCTCATCGGTGGGGACAACCAGCGCAAAGACCCGGCTTGACGGAAGCGTAATGTTTGTTCGGCCTTCGCGATTGGCCGCATCGTCGAAATCTATCCCGAGAAACCTAAGCCGGCTAAGAACGTCCCCGCGCAGGTCCGGGCTATTTTCGCCTATCCCGCCGGTAAAAACTATGACATCGAGTCCATCCATTTCCGCGGCGTATGCTCCAATCGTGCAGACGATACGGTTGACAAGAACCTTCTCCGCGCGGATTGCGTTTATATCGCCGGCATGGATAGCCTCGACGATCGCGCGGTGATCGCTCGAGATTCCGCTCAGTCCCAGCAGGCCGGATTCTTTATTGATGAGAGTTTTTATTCGGGCGGTGGTATATCCGTGTCCGAGGAGAAAGAACACGATCTCGGGGTCGAATGATCCGCTTCTGGTCCCCATGGGGAGACCTTCGAGCGGGGTGAAGCCCATGGTGGTGTCGACGCTTCTGCCGTTTTTTACGGCGCATATGCTCTGACCGTTACCCAGATGGCAGGTGATGATTTTAAGTTCCTTTATGTCCCTGCCGAGGATTTCCGCAGCTTTAAGAGAGACATATTTATGGCTCGTGCCGTGGAAGCCGTATTTCCTGATGCCGAACTTTTCGTACAGCGCGTACGGCAGCCCGTACAGATAGGCCTCTTCGGGCATTGTCTGATGAAAAGCCGTGTCGAAAACCGCATACTGGCGTGTTCCCGGGAGTTCGTTGATAAGGATTTCAATGCAGGCGATACCTACCGGATTGTGCAGCGGTGCCAGGAATGCGAGCCTTCCGAGTTCGGAAAGCACGGTGCGGTCGATCAGAGTGGTGGCGCTGTAACGTTCCGCCCCGTGTACGACGCGATGGGCGACGGCGCGTATCTCCGTGCGGTCGGTTATAACACCCCTGTGCAAAAGACTTCCGAGCATATCCGCAATGGCGCCCTCGTGGTCCTTTATCTCACAGTATGAGCGGTCCGTGCCTTCAGGGGAGGTCAGCTTTCTTTGACACGGGGTGTCTTTTCCGGAGAGACCGATACCGTCGTATGACCCTTTAAGAAGAACGGTCTCGGTCTCGGCATGAAACAACTGGAACTTCAGGGAGCTGCTGCCTGCGTTGACGACCAGTATTTTCATTATAGTGCTCCGGGCGCCGGATCGTTTCGGTACGCGGTAACGTAACTGTATCCCGGCTCGTGCTTTAAAATCAAGTAAAGACTTTGGGAACGTTTTTCTTCTGACTAAAAAAATCCCCTCCGGCCCTGAGGCCGAGGGGCATGCGCAGGAGGCGCCTGCGTGGGGCGGGGCCCTCCGCAGGGCAGCTATGATAAAAGGATCGTTATACCATGCTCAGATGCTTATACTTGGGCAGGTAACGTACCGCCGGCTTGAACGCGTCCCGACGGAACGGTTCGGCGAGAACGTTGGCTCCGCCCTCTATAACTGCGTTGATCACGACCGGTTTATTTGACTTTACCGCCTCGTTCACGACATCTTTCACCTGATTGTAATCCTCTACTTTAAAGCCGAGCGCGCCCATGTCCTTCGCGACCTGTGCATAGTCGGGGTTGGTGGGCAGGTTGCAGCCGACGAATCTGTTGTCGAAGAAATCGATCTGGTTCTTCTTTTCGGCGCCCCACTCGTGATTATTGAAGACCACGGCGATCACGGGGATGTTTTCGCGCACCGCCGTCATCACTTCGGCTATACCGCTGATGCCGTAGGCTCCGTCACCCTGAAGTGCGAAGACGGGGCTGTCGGGTGAACCGATCTTGGCCCCCATCGCGGCGCCATAGGCGAAGCCGCAGTTACCCCAGCTGAGCGCGGATATGTGCTGGCGCGGACCGGAAAACCGGAGGTAGCTGTTGCAAATGGACGAGTTGTTCCCGATGTCGGTGGCGACGATCGAACCCTTCGGCATCGCGTCGGTGAGTTCCTTTATAAAACGGCGCGGATGCATCAGCTTGTTGGTGGAGGATGACCACCTGTCAAGCTCGTCCTTCCAGATTTTCTTTTCCTTTTCGATTTCCTCAAGACGCTTCGAATCGCTGGCGCGATTGGCGTCGATTGCGCGGAGACGAAGAACGAGCTGGTGGGCGAATTCCTTTGCGTCGGCCATGATTCCTATGTCGATCTTCTTCGAGAGGCCGAGCTGGCTCGCGTCGACGTCGACCTGGATGATCTTCGCGTTTTTGGGCCAGTAGTCGATGTCGTACTGAGGCAGTGTGCCGAACGGCCCGAGCCTGGTGCCGAGGGCGAGCACGACATCCGCTTTGGCGATGAGGCGCATAGCGGCCTTGGATCCGCAATAGCCGATGGGTCCGACGGCGAGCTTATGGTCGGCCGGAAAACTGTCGTTGTGGAGATAGGTGTTCACCACCGGCGCGGTGAGGTATTCGGCGAGGGCCTTGGCCTCTTCGTGCGCATTGGACTGTGATACGCCGCCGCCAGCGAGGATTACCGGAAACTTGGCCTTGGAGAGCATTTCGGCAGCCTGTTTAATCTGCTCCTCGGGACCGGGGCCGTAGCACACGTCTCCTGACTTGTATATTTCACAGTCGAGGTCGCCGTAAAAAAAATCGCGGGGGATGTTGAGCTGTGTGGGGCCGTTCAGAAGTTTCGCCATATAAAAGCAGCGACGCGTGAGTTCGGCCATGCGCTCGGGGCGGTTGACCCGCACCTGATACTTCGTGGATTTCTCGAACCAGGGCATCTGGTCGAGCTCCTGAAAGCCGCCGGTGCCTATTCCCATGCTTCCCGTTTCGGGAGTGATGGCTACTACCGGAGAGTGGGCCCAGAAAGCGGCGGTAATCGCAGAAACGAAATTAGCGGCTCCGGGGCCGTTCTGCGCGATACATGCC
>CAZEAH010000246.1:0-5410 GCA_964510075.1 uncultured Leptospirales bacterium
CGCTCAAGCTCTTCGACGGCGTGGCGCGCGTCTCGGAGGAGAACCTGGAGGCCCGTTTCGGGATGGCCTCGATCTATTACTTAATGAACAAACGCATATGGGCCCTGCGCAAGCTGGAGGGTATTCTGCGCGTCAATCCATACCATTACCAGTCGCTCCTTCTCATGGCCGACATCAAGACGGACGACGGCCGGCCGTCCGAGGCGCGCGCGTACGTGGAGAAGGCCATGGAGTCCGACCGCGAGCTCCCCGACGCGTACGTGAAGGCCGGGGAGATCCATTACCGCAATTATCTTAAGACGGACGATACCGATTACCTGGATGAGGCGCGCGAGGAGTTCGGACGCGCGCTCGCCATTCAGCCGGAAAATTACCAGGCAAACCGTGCCATGGGCTACGTGTCCCTCGCCCTCGACCGGGGCGGCGACGCGCTGGGGTATTTCCGTACATCGCTTGCCGCGTTCCCGCACAATGCCGTAACGCTCTACCATATGGGGCTGGCCTACGAACGCACCGGCGATACACAGAAGGCCGTAGACGAATACGCGAAGGCGCTTAAATACGCGCCTTCCGACGACGTGGTCCGGTCGAAGATCGAGGACGTGCTCGCTCTCGGCGACATCAAGATCGGGAACCCGTTGCGCGTGGCATACGCGAACGAACACTACGCCCGTGCGCGGAAAAAGGCAAAGGACAACCTGGCCGACGAGGTCATGCTTCACCTGCGGCGCGCGCTCTATCTCAACCCGATGCACAGGGAGGCCCGCGAGGCCCTGCGCGATTACTACTCGACGCTGGATTACTACGAGTTTTTCCTCGACGAACAGAAGGCGCTCCTGCGCATGTACCCGGACGAGCGGCTTCAGGACCAGCTCGCCACCGCGGTCATAAAGAGGCGCGACCGTCTCTACTTCAGGGCCGGTTTCTACGAGGAGCCGCCCTCGCGCGACGTTCCGGGCCTGGTGGTGCTCAACCTGTGGCCCGCCGCGGGGATCGCCGCCTACCACGACGCGGGAGCGGTGCTGGCGCAGTATCTCAGCTTCACCCTGGGGCAGTTCGGCCGCCAGGACGCGGTGAGACCGGGAAAACGCCTCGAGATGGTCCGCGGAATGAAAGACGGCGAGGCCTTTCTGGGCGACAACCTCGAAAAACTGGCCGGAGTGTTCAGGGATGATGACCCCGACCGCGCGCGGATCGTCGTGTACGGGTCGTATCGCGACGCGAACGGCTACCTGTCCGCGAATTTCAGGGTGATGGACCTCTCGAAGGGAGTGGTCATCGACGAATTCGATCTGACCGAATCGGGCAAGGACAACCTTTCCCGGCTCGCGCTCCGTGCCGCGCGACGCATATACTCCGCCGTACCGTACCGCGGCCGCGTGCTTTCCGCCGGGGACGACGCGATCGTCGTCAACCTGGGAAGCTTCGACGGCCTTTCCCCGGGCGATCTGCTCGTTATGTACCGTTACGAGAAGTCGTTCTCCGGAAGCAAAATAGCGGCCAGGCGCAAGCTCGTCTTCGCCGTGAACGAGGTCGACACGCTCGTGGCATCGGCCAGGCCCGTTGTGGCGAACGATCTCAGGCTGGTCGACGAGGGAGAGCCCGTATATCCCGAGAAGAAACGCAGGGCGAAGCTCCTCAAATAGCCGCGGACCTCCCCGCCTGTTTTCTTTTTCCGCTCAGGTGTTCCACCAGCATCACGATGGCGCCGTCGGTCGTCACGTTTGTTGCCGTACCGAAGGAGTCCTGCGCCATGTGAAGCGAGAGCATGAGGCCCTTCTGGAAGGCGTTGAACGCGAGCATCTCTCCGAGGAGTCCGAGCGCCGTCATCGCCCCGCCGCCCGGAATTCCGGGGGCGGCGATCATCGTCACCGCGAGAAGGAAGATAAAGGGGATGAATACCGCGGGCTCGGGTCGGCCTCCCTGCATCGAACAGAGCGCAATCGAGGCCACCGTGATCATGATCATGTCGCCGAGCAGGTGTATGGTCGCGCAGAGCGGGATGACGAAATCGACCACATCCTCCTCCACGCCGTTCTCCCTCACGCACTGGATTGTGACCGGAAGGGTCGCGGCGGACGATTGCGTGCCGAAGGCCGTGAGCCATGCCGGCATCATGTTCCTGAGAAACGTCAGAGCGCCGCGCTTGGTGATGATTCCGGCGGCCGTATATTCCAATGCGATAAAGGCGAACTGAAGCGCGATGATGACCAGGTAGAGCCTTCCGAACGATGAGAGGATGGGGACGATCTTTCCCGAGGCGCTCAGCGATACGAAGAGCGACCCGATATAGAACGGCAGCACCGGGATGATGATACGGCGGATGACCGCGTCCATTATACCCTTGAGTTCCATGAACAGCCGCGCGAACACGGTTTCCCTTTTCCCGGCGCAGAAGAGTCCAAGCAGAAAGGAGAGAACGAGCGCCGTAAAAACCGGCAGGGGCGGCGCTATGGCGATGGTGAAGGCGGGTTTGATGAGCGCGCCGTCGGCCGCTGTGAGCGTTCCGCCGGTGATGAAGTCCGTGAACGCGCTTCCCGCGGCGTACGCGGCGAACCCGCCGGCCAGGGTCGAGCCGAGCGCGAACGACACGGTGACCAGCAGCATGCGTCCGGCCCTGTCGCCTATATCGATGATTCCCGGCGTCACGAATCCCAGTATGATGAGAGGGATGAGGAATTTTAAAAACTCGCCGAAGAGCTCTTCCGCGGTCTTGATCGCGCGGAGAAGGGCCGTCATTTCGAAGTGCGATGCGGCGATGCCGACCGCAATACCCGCCGCGATACCGGCCAGGAGCCTGAATATGAGCGCGTCACGAAGTTTCATGGGAGGTTCCCCCTGCCGGCGAATACGCCTCGTAATTACACAGTGTAAAAATGAGCGGAAGGGCGTTTTGTCAAGGTCTTTACCGCGCTTCCCGCTTCCGTTCGTTCTCCAGCGACAGCGCCCTTTCGCGCAATTCGTCGGCCCTGTCGCGGTCGCCCATGTGGCGATACACTTCGGAAAGGCCGAGGAGGGTGTCCGGATTCGAGGGGTTGATCTGGAGGGCGCGCTCGAAATTCCGCACGGCCTGCGTGAGGAGGTATTTGCGCCGGGACCCGTGCCGTCTGGCGTAATAGAGATGCCCCAGGTAGACATGGGCCTTCTCGCTGTCGGGCCGGATCTTCTTGACCTCCTCGAGCACCGATATGGCCTCGTCGGGGCGGCCGACGCGCCGGTGCAGTTCCGCCAGATGAAAATAGGCCTCCAGAAACGCCGGATTTTTCTCCAGGGCCCTCTTGAACAGGGCGACGGCGCCCGCGGTGTTGTTCTTGCGCTCCTCCTCGACCGCCTCGGCGAGGAGCCGTTCTCCGTCCTCCCTGCCGATGGTGTAGGCCGCGGCGAAGTGCCGGTCGGCGTTCGCCGTGTCCTTTCGTTCGACGTAATAACGGACCAGCCTGAAGTGAGCGTTGACGTTCGAGGGGTCGATGCGGAGGGCGTTCGAGTAATGCTCGAAGGCCCGCTCGTGGTAGCCGAAGAAGTCGCGGATCTCGCCGGCCGTCACGTGAATATCCGCCTGGTCGGGTTTGATCGCGAGCGAGCGGTCCAGGTAATCGAGCGCCTGCCGCTTTTTGTTCCACGCGATGAGGATGAGGGCTATCTTGTTCGACGCGTCGTACAGCGACGGATTGATATCCAGGGCCCGGTCCAGGTTTTCCATCGCGCTCTGGTATCGCCCGCCCTCGAACTGCAATGTCCCCTTGCGGTAATAGTACTCCCACCCTGCGGCGGCCGCGGTAGTGATCAGGGTCGCCGAAATAATTGCCGCGAGCGCGTAATTAATTATTGACTTTTCGAACATGAATTTTATAAGGGTACTCGCTTCAAAGTGGTCAGGTAGCTCAGTCGGTAGAGCAGAGGACTGAAAATCCTCGTGTCGACGGTTCGATTCCGCCCCTGACCACATCGCGCCGGATAAAGGAACCGAACGGTTCCTTTATTTTTTTTGCGTGTGCGATCCTTCCATTAATGTATCGGCAGACAACGGATTACGGTGGAGCGGTATGCGCGATGCACGCGCGACCCGATCCTCTCAGCGGGAACCGCTCGTTCCGTTATCTCGTATATCGAAGCTCAACGAAAAGCGAGTGCCGTCTTTTCTCTCGACCTCCATTTTCGCGCCGATTTGCCTGAGGAGCATGCCCACAAGCCGTAAACCGAAGCCGGGCGAGGTATCGACGTCGATCGTCTCCGAAATGCCCGGTCCGTCGTCCTCCACGACCACCCTCACGCCGCATCCTTCCCTGGAAGCGCATACGCGCACGGTGCCCTCGCTCCTTCCGTTGAAGGCGTATTTCATCGAGTTGGAGATGATCTCGTTGACGATCATTCCGAGCGGCGAAAGGTGGCGTATGCTCAGGCTGAAATCGTCAATACGCTTATCGACGAATATCCGCGCCTCTACCGGGAAAAGGCCGACGACCTCGTCGATCAGCGGGGAGAGGTAGGCCGCTATGGACATTTCCGCGAGGTCCTCGGACCGGTAGAGCCTTTCGTAGAGAACGCTCATGCTCTGCATGCGGCGGGAGGCCTCCTCCAGTGCGGCGACCGCCTCGGGGTTTTCGAGCGTCTGCGACTGAAGTGAAAGAAGGCTCATCATGGTGTTCATGTGGTTCTTGATGTGGTGGTGAACCTCCCGCAGCAGGAGTTCCTTTTCGTCAAGGAGCCTGGATATGCGCTCCTCCGCCAGCCTGTGGGCGGTGATGTCCACTGCGTTTCCGACAAAGAGAGCGGGGAAGTCACCATCGTCGAAGACAGGGGTGATGACCGAGCGGTGCCAGCGGAGCGTGCCGTCCCTGTGGAATACGCGGTATTCCACGCCCGGTTGGATCGTTCCGGTTTCCGCGGTTCTTTTCAGGAAGTCCTCACACACGGGCACGTCTTCGCTGTGCACCAGCGGGCGGAAATCGCGTCCTATGATCTCCGACGGCTCGTGCCCCAGTAGAAGCTTCCAGCTCGGCGAGACGAAGGTCATTACTCCTTCCGGGGTTATGGTATAGATGATGCTCTGGCTGTTGTCCACGAGTATCCTGTATCGCCGCTCCGCCTCCCGAAGGGCCTCTTCCGCCTTCTTGCGTTCCGAGATGTCGCGGTCGAAGGCGCAGGCAAGGAAACGGTCGTTATATTTAAAAAAATTTGTACTTACCTCCACAGGGAAAAACCGCCCGTCCCTGGTCCTATGGCGCGACTCGAAGGTCATGGTCCCGCGGCGCCGCATTTCTGTTTTATGTTGTTCCCACCGGTCCTCGGGGAAGTCCGGGTCGATATCGAAGACCTTCATGGCGAGCAGCTCCTCGCGGCATAATCCCATCGACGAGCAGGCCGAATCGTTCGCGTAGACGATCGAGCCGTCGTCGTCGACCCCCAGAAT
>CAZEAH010000247.1:0-5406 GCA_964510075.1 uncultured Leptospirales bacterium
ATTGTAAGCAGTCCCCCGTGACTCTGCATGATGCCGTAGGCCACAGCGAGCCACAGTCCCGTGGCCTCCCTGCCCCCGCCGTCCGCCGGAACGGCGCCGCCCATGAAGGGATGGATCGCCATGTCCACCTGGTCGCGCGTCATTCCGCAGCCGTTGTCCCGTATGCTCAGCACAACCTTCTCGTCCGCATATTCGGTCGAAATCTCTATGAGGCCGGCCGTTTCGCCGTTGATCGAGTGGATCGAGCTCTGCAATACGTTGAGGACGGCCTCTTTTATCTGCTCGCGGTCCGCGAGGACCCGGGGTATCTGGCCGTTTCTCACCCGGAGCTCGATGCCCTCCTTTTCCATAACGGACTTCTGCAGCGCGACGACCTCGCCGACGATCTCGCCGAGCGGCTGGTACTGGAGCTTGGCGTTGCGTCCCTTCACGAAGACGTTGAGGCTTTCTATGAGGCGGGCCCCGCGCTCCGTCTGTCTGTCGATGACGGAGAGGGCGTTCTGTACGGACTTAGACTCGGGGCTCTGCATGCTGATGAGCTCCGCGTATCCCTGAATCACCGCGAAAATATTGTTGAACTCGTGGGCGACGCTGGAGGCCAGCACGCCGAGACTCTTTATTTTCTCCGAATACATCTCCTCGGGGTTCACCTTCTCCATCCCCTGAAGCTCGGCGATCTGCTCCCTGAAGAGCGCCGACGATCCGATGATCCTTCCCGAGAGCTGGTAGAAGTTAATGTTCTGCCGCTGGCGCGTAAGCTCGCCGATGTCGAAGACCAGGCCGATCATCCCCATCGTCCTGTCACCTCCGATCAGCGGCACCAGTACCGCCATCACCTCGAGCCCCTCGCGCGCCTCGTTCTCGGACGCGGGCAGATAGATGACGCTTTTTTTCTTGATGGCCCTGCGGACCATGAGCGAAAAGTTAGGAAATACGCCGATGTACCGGTCGAAATTACCGCCCGCCTCGCCCACCAGGACCAGCTTCTCCTCGGATTCGATTGAAATGTACGCCGCGGTGGAGAGCGGCGCCGCCTCTTTCTGGATTATGTCGACGCAGCCCCGGAGGTACTCGTCCGTGTCCCGCGCCTTCGGCGCCACGTTGAGGAGCGCCATGGCGAGCTCGAACTGGGGTTTGCTCAGCATCAGGCCTTTCCGCTCGAGCCGAGAACGTCGGTGTTTTTCTGTTTTATCATTTTGATGAGCTCCGCACGGGCGGGAGCAAGATACTTGCGGGGATCGAAATTCGACGGGTCCTTCGCCAGCGCCTCGCGAATGCGGGCCGTCATTGCGAGCCTGCCGTCAGAATCGATGTTGATCTTGCACACGGCCGACGCGGCGGCCCTTCGCAACTGGTCCTCGGGCACGCCGAGCGCGTCCTTAATCTTTCCGCCGTAGGTGTTGATTATCTCGACGTATTCCTGCACCACCGAAGACGCCCCGTGCAGAACGATCGGAAAACCCGGGATGCGCCGCTGGACCTCCTCAAGGATGTCGAAGCGGAGCTCGGGGACACCCGCGCCCGGCTTGAACTTGTAGGCACCGTGGCTTGTACCGATGGATATGGCCAGCGAGTCGACCCCTGTCTTCCCGACGAAGTCCTCCACCTCCTCCGGTTTCGTGTAGTGCGTGACTTCGGAGGACACCTCGTCCTCGATTCCCGCAAGCACCCCGAGCTCGCCCTCCACCGTCACGTCGTAACGGTGGGCGTATTCCACGACGCGCGCGGTGAGCTCCACGTTCTTCTCGTACGGCAGGTGTGATCCGTCAATCATCACCGAGGAAAAACCGTTTTCGATGCACGACACGCACAGCTCGAAGCTGTCGCCGTGGTCGAGGTGGAGGGCAATGGGCAGGCGCACGCCCAGGTCCTCGGACATTTTGACCGCGCCCATGGCCATGTAGCGCAGCAGGGTTTCGTTCGCATATTCCCGCGCCCCCTTGGAAACCTGTATGATGACCGGCGAACGTGTTTCGGCGCACGCGATGACGATCGCCTGAAGCTGTTCCATGTTGTTGAAGTTGTACGCGGGGATCGCATAGCCGCCGTTTACGGCGGCCCTGAACATCTCGCGGGTATTGACCAGACCAAGTTCCTTATAGTTAACCATGATTACCTCGTCCGCTCGCTGTGTATTTACCGCGCTCCTCCCCGCTGTGGAGGAAGTGTGCCGATACCGGCATCATGCGACGGTATCTTTACTTGAAAAGCCCTTTGCCGGAGAGTGTCAAGAAAGAAACCTGAACTTATATCCGTATTTGTGTAAATTTTCCACACCCGGCTGCGTTGGTTGGGCATGCGCCCGCACGTTTACCGCGCCGGGTGAGCGCATAAAAAAGGGAGACGGACGTTCCGCCTCCCTCGTGCATTCATGCAAATTCCTTTAAAGCGCGATCTCGTCAAGCCAGCCGAACTTGTCCTCAGCCTCGCCGGTACGTATCTTCGACAGGCGCTCGTAGAGCCTGGTGAGGACCGGACCCGGTTTGTCGCCGTTTCCGAAGGTATAGTCCCTGCCCCGAAAGTGGATTGTGTTGACGGGCGTGATGACAGCGGCGGTTCCGACGGCCCCCACCTCGTCGAAGCCTTCGATTTCGGCGATGTCCACCGGCCGTCGCTCCACCTTCATTCCCATGTCTTCGGCGATCTGCGCCAGACTTTTGTTCGTCACGCTGGGGAGGATGGACTCGGAGTCGGGCGTGATGTAGGTATTACCTTTTATGGCGATGAAGTTCGAGGTGCTGAACTCGTCCACATAGCGCTTTTCCCTGGGATCGAGATAAAGAACGACCGGATACCCTTTTTTCTTTCCGTATATCTCGCCGCGCAGTCCCGCCGCGTAGTTGCCTCCCACCTTACAGTCGCCAACGCCGTGCGGCGCGGCCCGGTCGTACTCCTCGACCACCAGCGCCTTGACCGCCGTAAATCCGCCCTTGTAGTACGGCCCCACGGGCGTAACGAAGACCAGGAAGATGTACTCCTCCGCGGGCCCCAGGCCAACGCGCGCGCCGGTCCCGATGATGAGGGGCCGCGCGTACATGCTGGCGCCGGTGCCGTACGGAGGCACAAAGCGGGCGTTCGCCTTAACGACTTTGTGCACGGCCTCACGGAACATTTCGATGGGAACCATCGGCGTGAATATGCGCTCGGAGCTCCGCTGAAGACGCTTTGCGTTTTCGTCCACGCGAAATGCGACTATACGGCCGTCAACCGTTTCGAAAATCTTGAGCCCCTCGAATGCCTCCTGCCCGTAATGCAGACAGGGGGCGGCCATGTGCAAGGGCAGATACTCGTCGGCGGTAAGCTCCGCCTCCGACCATTTGCCGTCCTTGAAATAATACCGTATGTTGTAGTCGGTTTTTACATAGCCGAACGGCAGCTCACTCCAGTCCAGATTCGCTTTTTCGACCTTCATCGCTTTCATCGCTTTCACCCGGGCCACCGGACCCATTATGGAATTAAGATTGTACTCCCGCGCGATGCGCAACGACATCGCATCCGTCGAGACAAAGTATGCACGCTACGGAGCGGAAATCAAATTGTCAACAAGAAACTATCGCAAGGAAGCGGTTCATCTGTTTTCTTTTGAATGCGCCGGCCGCGTTCAGGTGGCGCGCCGGTTGTTGATGACCCTGCTTATGGTTTCGAATTCCTCTCCGGTATTCAGCAGGAATTCCACGCCGTATTCTCCGGCGATTTTCCAGACGACGCGCGATGCAAGGGCGCGTCCGGCTCCGCTCTTCAGGTACAGGGAGATTATCTCGCCGGTGGCAAGGCGCCCTTTCGTGACTATGCACGCCCCCGTCACCGAGATGTTCTTGAGCGAGCATCGCACCTTTCGCCGCGCGTCGGACGGCAGGCAGCAGAAATCGCCCCCGCCCGGAACGCGGGGATTCTTTCTTCTCTCTTCACCCATTTGGTCCGCGCCCCGCTTCCCCGTTTGAATGCGAGTATAGCACGGCGGCCGTTACGGGGCAAGCGCGAAACATGCCCCGCTGGAAGACCCTCGCGCGGCGCGTCAGTAGATGTCGATGGGTCCCTCGGTTTCGCCGCCGATAAACTGGCGGGCGTATTCATCACCCCCGGAAAAGAAGTCGACGACAGCTCCGTGAAACACGATCCTCCCTCCGTACATGAGCGCCACCTCGCGCGCCACCTTCTCGACGAGCTTGAGATCGTGCGTCACGATGACCGAGGTGGAGGCGGAGCCCTCGGAGATGCCGAGGATGAGGTCGGCGATGGAGTCGGAGAGGATGGGATCGAGGCCGGCGGTCGGATCGTCGTACAGGATGATATCGGGCTCGAGGCACACGGCCCGCGCGAGACCGACGCGCTTCTGCATGCCTCCGGAGAGCTCCGACGGGAGCTTGCGTTCGCTGCCCGCAAGGCCGACGCTGGAAAGCGCCTTCCCGACGATGGCCCCGACGCGGTCCTCCGGTACGCCCCTGCGCCTGAGGCCGAAGGCCACGTTGTCGAAGACGTCCATGGAATCGAAGAGACCTCCCTTCTGGAACACGTAGGCGAGCGACGCCCCGCCGCCTCCGGCGTGGGCGCGAACGTCGCGGCCGTCGACGGTGATCTCCCCCTGGAACCCCTCGATCAGGCCGGCGACGCACTTTAATAGCACCGATTTTCCGCAGCCGTTCTTGCCAAGAAGGGCCGTGCGTCCGCCCTTCTCCACGGCAAGGTCGACGCCGTCGAGCACCATGCGCCCTCCGAAACCGAGCCGCACGTTTTTCGCCTCGATCACCGGTATCTCCTTTCGCGGGCGTGCCTTAGGGAATGCAAAATATTGAGGTACGATACATACCGTTCTTCGTGTATTTGTCCGGCCTCCAGCATGCTCTTTACCCTGCAGTCCGGCTCGTGGTCGTGGCTGCACGGGCGGAAGGAACACTCCCGGCCCAGCTCGCCGAACTCGTAGAAGTAATCGCCGGCGCTCTCCGGATCGATATCGACCAGGCCGAACTCGCGCAGACCCGGGGTGTCGATGATCCTTGTGCCGTCCATGGAATAGATCATCTCAACATTGGTGGTGGTGTGACGTCCCTTCCCCGTGCTTTCCGATATATCCGAAACGCGCAGGTCGAGGTCGGGATACAGTCTGTTGAGGATGCTCGTCTTGCCGACGCCCGAATAGCCCACAAAGAGCGATGTGCCGCCCGCTATGAATTGTCCGAAATCGTCAATGCCGCGGCCGGTCTTCGCGCTCACGAAAGCGATATCGATCGGAGCGTTGTCGTAGTATTCCATTACGGCGTCGAGGTCGTCCTTCCGCGCGAGATCGCGCTTGTTGACGCAGAGCAGGACGTGTATTCCGTCCCTGCGGGCGCGCACCGAAAGCCGGTCGACGAAGCGCAGGTTGAGCCGCGGGTTGTCGAAGGACTGGATGATGACGATGCGGTCAAG
>CAZEAH010000248.1:0-5394 GCA_964510075.1 uncultured Leptospirales bacterium
TTCCTGAGCTGTCAGACTGTCGATGAGTACTCCTATTTTCGGAAAGCAGGCACGAGGCTGCACGAAGAAAGTAACGATCCCCTCTTCGGCGGAGTGAGGATCGAAGGTACAGCCCGGTAAACGAATAAATGAGCCGAAGAATTCGATCGGGATTCCGAGCCGGAGATACCCGCCATCCGCGAGCGAAATGTCCACGATGAAACCCCGCGAGGACGAATATTCGCGTTTGCCCGGAACCGCCCGAGCCGCTACAGGCAATCCTGAGACCAGGCACATGAGGACGGGCACGGAGGCTTCGAGAATACGGAGGTATTCGGACAGTCGTTTTCTCGTTCGGACGGAAATTCCCGCCGCGAAGAGAGGGATGGACAGGCGTAAACCGCCTGAGGATAAAAGAAGCGTGAACATTGTATCCATGCCAGGATAGAGAGGATCCGCCGACACGAGGGGAGAAAGAGCGATGATTCTTTCACCAACCCACTCCTCGAAGTTCGGCAGAAGAAGATTTGTGAGCACCCGGGAGGGCATGGTATACTGCATTGAATATTCCGTTTCCGACGGCACAGGGTGGGCACATGGTACGACGTGACGCGATTTCGGGCAACAAAAAGTTAGAAAGCATACTGTTCGTGCAGCTTCCGCTGGTCGACCACGGATATAATTACATACAGGGGAACGTTCCCTATGCTCCGGCCGCCATGGCGGCATATATACGCACGCGCCATCCGGGTAGAGCGGCGGTGGACCACCTGCCGTTCGTCATTGCGAACTTGTGTTCGGACAGGGTCGTCGCGGATTATATCATGGGAACGAAACCCGACCTGCTCTGCTTCTCATGTTATCTGTGGAATATTGAACGACATATGGCGATCGCAGAGGCTGTAAGGACCCGTTTGCCCGGCACTAAAGTTATCATGGGCGGACCGGAGATACAGGATGATTCCTGGGCCCTCTCGGAAAGACGTCCGGCCGTTGACCTTTTTGTCGCGGGGGAAGGGGAGTGGTTCTTCGATCGTATATTCTCCGGTGTCGACATGGAGCGCTATGCCCGTAATGAGAGGGGAAACCGGCTCATAGTTCAACCAAACGTGGAGGCGGTGGACATGGGACTGGCGCCGGAACCGTTCACGGCAGGAGAGCTCGATACGATGGCCGACGGATCGGTCTTCATGGAGATGACCCGCGGCTGTCCCTACAGGTGTTCATATTGCTTCTACTCGGGGAAATGCCGCGGGGTGCGGGAACGAGACTTCAAAATTCTTCTTGCGGCGCTCGAGCAAAGGAACCGGATATCCCTGCGCGAGATATATATTCTTTCTCCCACATTTAACAGTACGCCCGATTTTCACTCGCGGCTCCGCTCCCTCGCCGCAAAGAACAGAGGCGTGAAGCTCCATACGGAAATGCGTACCGAGAGTATAGATGAAACCACGGCCCGTATGCTCGCGGAGGCGGGCTTCAGGAGCCTTGAAGTAGGTATCCAGACACTCACCCCGGAGGCGTTAAGGAGGGTGGGGCGCAGGGGGAGCGTGAAAAAGGCGATAGACGGGATGAGAATGCTCGCCGGAGCGGGCATTGAATTGAAGATCGGCGTGATTCCCGGACTTCCCGGAGATTCACCTGAGCGCTTTGTTAAGGGAGTACAAACGCTTGCCGACAGGGGCTTTGGACACTCAATCGAACTCTATCCTCTCATGATGCTTCCAGGCACCCGTATACGTTCGCAGGGAAAGCGCGACGGAGCGCTCTTCCAGCGGAAACCTCCGTATTACCTCATCGACGGATGGGGCTTCGATTTCGACGCCATGAAGGCCGTGCGGCGCGAAATGGAGGAGATAACCGGATATACGCACCGAACAATCAGGCTTCCGGATTTCACTCTCGGAAGCAAAGGAACGTTCTGCGCAGGGGTGCGCCTGGACGGTTGCGACCCCGGCGCGTGGGACGGTACACGGTACTCGCCGCTGATCGACTGCGCGGTCTTCAGCTTCCATATACATGGATCGCCCCCTGTCAACATCGGGAAGGCCCTGCGATCCCTGTTCACGAAACTCCCCATGGTTCACCAGCTGTATAACGTGGTGTTTCATTCCGACCACTCGCTGGACGAGTACGCCGTTATGGAGTTCCTCAAGAGCATGGATGGAGATAGCGTCCAGCGCCGCATGCGCGTCTTCGATGAATGGCGGGAGGGGTCCATTGTCATGGTGTATCAGGTGTTCCACGGCTATGATCGCTACGCGGAGGCCCTCGAAAACAGCATGGTCATCGAACCGGTCCTGCGCCTTGACGCAGGATGTCGGATTGACCCTGCAGCGGCAGAGCGGATTAAGGACGGCGCCGTCCTCGTGGCGAAAGGCGCCCTCGATACGTTCCAGGATCTGCTGATCGAGCACTGGGGCGACAGAATGGAAGATCTCGCCTTCGAGAGCGAGGAAGAGGCGGCGCGTTACTACCGTCGTGCGGGCTGTGAATACGTTCGCTGGCCTTTCGGGTTTCGCGTGGAAGACCTCAGATAAAACGCTTATCAGGCCTCCTGCCGCATATTGGCTATGAACGGGCCGGAGGCGTGAGAGATCCTTAGATCTCTGAGAATCTGGAATTCATCCTCGAGAAGGATGTTGCGCGCCATAACGGGAATCCCGAGCTCGTCGGCGAAGAGCTTCAGACCGTTGATGATCTTGATCCGCTCGGGGAAAAGGTGGATATTCCTGATGATGTTCTCTGAAAAACAGCGAAGTCGAAAATCGACCGTGGAAAGAATGTTCAGGATGTCATTGCCGATATAACAGTTGTCTATGCCGAGAGACACTCCGTCGGGAAGATCCGCGGCGATACCGGTCAGAAGCTCGGAGGGCATGGACTCCAGGACGCTCTCGTTGAGCATCAGGATGATGTCCCTACCGTGAAGGGCGGTGTCGAGTATGCGGGCGTATTCGCCGAGGTCGACGGCGGCGACCCAGGGAATGAGGAGGGGGTGCTCGATCTTATCGGCAAAGCTCTGGGCGAAAAGCTTCATAAATCTCTCGAAATCGTCGGCTCCGCCGACGCATTCACGTAGCAGGAGCTCGGTGAAGTCCGCCTTGATGATGAAATTGGACGAAGCGAAATACTGGTACGAGGGCTCCATGGAGAAGAAGTTATAGAAGCACTTGAGGTCGAGAACGTCGTTAAGAGGGGACGAGTCGTTCAGCGCGTTTCGCACCTCGTCGAATATATTGACGAAAAAATCTCTTTTATTGTCCAGCAGATATATCCGGTCGCGGATATGCTCGATTTCCTCCAGAAGGGTGCGCGGCCTGCCCTTGTCGAAGTAAATGACTTCCCCGGAGAAATAGATGTCGAAGAAATAGTTGAGAATGAAAATGAAGAAGTCCATTGAGATATCGCGGCAGAGGCCCCTGAACTTTTCCGGATTATATGAGAAATCGACGATGCTGGGAAACAGGGCGACCATCTCGTGAGAGAAGAAGCTGGTTACCGCCAGATAGGTGTCGGAGGGAAAGTTACACTCGCAGGCCCAGCCGATGATGAAGCGTATATTCTCTATATCGTAGTCGATGTTGCGCTGTCCGCGGAGGGACCTCAGATCGAACAGCGGTTGTATCCGTATGATGAGCACCCCGATGCTTCGAACCTCATAATCGAGATTGATGATCTGCTCGAGCGTCTGGGGAAGGTAGGGGAGCTTGGAAACGGGTTCGTTGAAGGGGGGCTCGAAGAACGTTCCCTTACGCGTCTTGAGGTATTCCCAGAACCTGTCGTTGCGCGCCATGATCGGCCTGAAGATGTAGGTGCGCGCCCTGCCGTCGTTTTTCGCCGCGTAAAGAGCCTGGTCGGCGCGCGAAAGGAGCTCCGAAATGGTCGACGCCATGGCGGGATATTCGGCGATGCCGGCACTGAAGGAGATGTGGAACACCTCGCCCGAGCCGGCCTGCCTGAACGGCGTGGTCGCAAGCTCGTCACGCAGTGAGTCGATGATTGCCGAGGCCGAGGCAGCGCTCATGCCGGGAAGCAGTATCACGAATTCCTCTCCCCCGAACCGCGCCGGGAAGAAGGTCTCCGATGTCCTGCTTTTCATTATCTCCGCGAGCTTCATGAGCACAAGATCGCCGGTCTGATGCCCGTATGTATCATTCACTTTCTTGAAATAATCCAGATCCAGTATGCAGAGCGAGACGAGCTGGGTCTGAGGATTTTCGAGCTCGCCGGCGAAACGCTTTAAAAACTCCCGACGGTTGTAGAGCCGGGTGAGCTCGTCGGTAATAGAGAGCTGGTACAATTCGTCAAAAATGTTCACTTTAGAGCGGACCAGGGCGCGAAGCTCGTCGGCGTTGAAGGGTTTTGCCAGATACGCGTCCGCTCCCGTCTGGAGCGCCGCAATGCGGTCGTCGACCCTGTCGGATGTCCCGATAAAGATGAAGGGTATCAGGCGTGTCTTGATGCCGGTGCGGATCTTGCGACACAGCTCGTAACCGTTGAGATCGGGAAGGTCTATCTCTGATATGATGATATGCGGAAGCTGGTATGTTATGACACTGAGCGCCTCGATGCCGGTGTGCGCCGTCACGTAGTCGTAATCGATGTCGGCAAGCACGTTGCAGATGAGGGCGACGTCCTCCGGGAGGCGGGCAACCACCAGCACCGTTTTACGGTTTCCCCGCATGTCCTTCATGCGGCTCCTCCTTATATCTCCAGAAAAGAGCGTATCTCGTCATTGAGGGCGGAAAGCGCGCTTGCGGCGGCGTCATCGAAACGGAGTTCGGGTCTCTGGCGGTACGCATAGTTGATGGCGCTCGATGAGTTGATACGGTGTATAGAAGAATCGGGATACCGGCTGAGCGCGGAGCAGACCGCCTCGACACTGCCGCCCTGCGACCCTATTCCCGGTATAAGCAGGGGAATGTCGAGCCCGGAGGGAATGAAGATACCCCCGATGTTCGCGAGTTCCTCCGGATAGGTGGCCCCAACAACCGCCCCCATCCCGGGGCGGTGCCATTCGACGATCTTCCTGGATACGTGAAGATACAGAGGCTCGCCCTCGACAATGACGTCCTGCAGCTCTCCCGAACTTTTATTGGAAGTCTTGTTGAGGATGTAGGCACCCTTGTTGGGATAACGTGAGAAGAAGGGCTCGATGGAATCGAATCCGAGATAGGGCGACAAGGTCACCGCGTCGGCGTTAAAGAAGTCATAGGCCTCGCGGGCGTAGGCCTCGGCGGTGGCGCCGATATCGCCGCGCTTGACGTCGAGAATGACGGGAAGACCGAGACCCCTGCACGCGTCGATAATCGCTGCGAGGGCGCCGATGCCGTCGAGGCCGTATTGGGCGTAAAACGCGTAATTGGGCTTGACAGCGGCGGGCATAACGTTCCTGCGGGCCATGGTGTTGAG
>CAZEAH010000249.1:0-5391 GCA_964510075.1 uncultured Leptospirales bacterium
GATGAGATCGGCGCTCAGCGCCGCGGGACTTCCTTACGAGGTCGTCGATCCGTCGCCCGCTTATTCCCATGTCGGGTGTCCCGCCATAGTCCTCGAGCAGGAATACAGGGCCGTTCTGGCCGCATCCACATCGGGCGATTATATCGCGTCGGGATGGATCGAATATCGGCGGTCAAACGAGGGTGTTCCATCAACGAGTCCACGGATCTTTACTGAAGACCTGTTCGGTTTAGCCTCGATCATGGTCGTCGCTCCCTGCGTGGCGGACGCGACAAAATTACGGCTCGTAGCGCATTTATCCGGCGACATTACTCTTGCCTTCCCTTTCCTCAATGCCGAAATGCGCGGCGGTTGTTATAACCGCGACCCCGATCTATTCACTTTTATGGACGCGCACCGGATGATCACCCTCTATCCGCGCCGGATATCAGTGGCGAAGGCCGATGATATCATCGACGGATGGCGCACCCTCGAGAAAATTCGTTGTATGGTAAACGATGTTTATGCCCGACGTGCTTCCATAGAGCCATCCTACGAGATGCGAAAGAAGCCTCCGGCGCTCGAAATCTACAAGCGCCTTCCGGCCATTAACTGCGGCGCCTGCGGGCAGAAAACCTGCATGGCATTTGCGCTGACCCTCTGGGGCGGGAACGCAAAGCCCTCGCACTGCACTCCGGTCATGGAGGGTGACTTTGTTCACCTCAGGGAGGCGTTTCTGGAGATCTGTGCCGGTCTCGGTGTAACCGACCCGGCGCTTTCCTTCGGCGAGGAATAGGGGTTCAATGCCTTCCACCGGCCGGAGCGGGGCTTCAATGAATACCGGTCGAGATGGTAAATGACGGTTAACGGGGGGTGTAGTGACCATGGGTATATCCAATACTCCGGGAATTGGGGCAGGAAAAACCGGCTTGCCGACCTTCCGGATACGGAGTGTGCTGGATACCTGCGCCGACTGCGATACCTGTCGCTTTATAATGGACGAAAGCTGTCTTTTTTTCCCCGAGCTGTACCGCCTGTACGACCGGGAGAAGGAAACTGGAGAAAAAACCAGCGAGAAGGAACTCGCCTCTCTGGCTTCACAGTGCACACTGTGCGGCCTGTGCCCCTGCTACAACATCCGGGCCGACATACTCCGAGGAAAGGCGGATCTTGCCGGACACTCGGGCATTCCCCTCTCCGCGCGCATACTCGCCGATTTTCAATCGATCGGCAGAATGAGCGGCCTCTGCCCGTATCTGGTAAACAAAAGTCTGCGTCTGCCCCCTGTGCGCCGAGCGCTTGGAAAGCTTGTCGGGATTCATCCGGATCGGCGCATCCCCGCATTCCCCGCCGAGAATTTTTTCTCGTGGGCCCGAAAGCGGGGCCTCCATGATCATCCCCGCGGGGGGAAAGGTGTCGCCTATTTCGCGGGATGTACGGCGGGCTATCTTTTCCCCGAAGTGGCGCGATCAGCCGTGTCGGTTTTTCAACACAACGGCTTCTCGGTGTACGTCCCTCCTCAACAATGCTGCGGAATGCCCTCGCTCATTGAAGGAGACGCCGCCACGGCGGTACGACGCCTCGCGTTTAACCTGAAAATACTCATTGAAGCGATGGACCTCGGACTGCAGCCGGTCTTTTCCTGTCCCACCTGCGGCTATGTTATGAAGATTCTCTTGAAAGAGGGGGCATTTTATTCAGAGGCCTATCAACGCCGGGCGGGGGCGGGACCAGGCGAAATAATAGTCCCCGAAAAACGCTTCGGTTCCAGCGGAAACGCCAGTCTGAGTAAAATGATTTACGGGGAAATCTTCAAAGACGACGGCATTTTCTCAGGGCTTGATCCGCTCGACCGCATCGCTCTCGCCGCTGCCGCCACCGATACCGGAGTGTACCTTGAAAGGCTTCGTTCCGAAGGCCGGCTCAAAAGCACCCCCGGGCCCCTTCCCATGAAGGCTGTTCATTTTACCTCGTGCCATCAGCGCGAGCAGGGAACGGGCGATGCATATAAAAATATACTTGCGCTGATTCCCGGTCTGGTCATAGCTGAGGCGGGCGGCCCGATGGACTGTTGCGGCATGGCCGGAAGCGCAGGATTCAAGAAAGAGTTTTATCACGATTCCCTGCGGGTTGGAGCGCCGCTGTTCCAGAAAATCCGCGCGCACGGACCGGAAGCGATCATAACCGATTGTCTGAGCTGCCGGCTCCAGTTCAACCAGGTATTACCGATTCCGGTATATCATCCGCTTGAGATTATCGCTCGAGCCAATATGATCGGATGTGCAAAGGGCTCTACTCCATGAAGGAAAAAGGTGTACTCTAATGTCCGCCACCGAAAAACTCAAAATACTCTTTCTCTGCACAGGCAACTCCTGCCGCAGCCAGATGGCCGAGGGCTGGGCAAAAGCGTTGAAGTCCGACCGCGTCGAAGCCTGGTCCGCGGGCACCGCGGCCAAGGGGCTCGACCCGCTCGCTGTCGCCGCTATGGCGGAGGCGGGTGTCGACATTTCGTCCTATTCCTCAAAAAACGTCGATGCGGTCATCACCATCCCCTTCGATTACGTCGTGACCGTCTGCGGCCACGCGCGAGAGAACTGTCCGTTCTTCCCGGGAAAGGCGAAAATCCTCCACAGGGGATTCGAGGATCCGCCGCAACTCGCGCAGGGCGCCGCCGATGACGAGGAGGCCCTCATCCATTACCGCCGTGTTCGCGACGAGATACGCGCCTTTGTGGAAACCATACCCGAGTCGCTCGTCGAAATGGATCCAAGCGGATTACATCTCGGATGATCGCTCCATTACCTCTTTAACGTGTTTATTCATAAAATCATAACATGATCTTTAATAGATATTAACCGCTATTTCATGATATCTGATCCTTTGGAAGATTCGGAGGATCGGAATGAAAAAAGTACGGATACTCTTCATCTGCGTGCATAACACGGCCCGCAGCCAGATGGCCGAAGCGATGGCGAATCACTACCATGGCGACATAGTTGTCGCCGAAAGCGCGGGTTTCGAGCCCGGCAGGCCGCTGAACGAACTCGCGATCGAAGCGATGAGGGAGATCGGCATCGATATCTCCGGGAACAAATCCAAGGGGGTATTCGAGCTCTTTAAAAAGGGCGAGATGTACGGCTACGTTATAACCGTCTGTGATGAGAGCACCGCCGAGCGGTGTCCCGTATTTCCCGGTGTGACCAAACGGCTGCACTGGAGCCTCGAAGACCCCGCCTCGTTCACCGGCAGCTTCGAGGAGCGGATGGCACAGACGCGTGCCGTCCGCGAATCGATACGAAAACGGCTCGAACTGCTGGCGGAAGAGATACGAGGAACCTGAGTCCGGGACGTCTTTCGGCCCGTACCCGCAGCCTGGCCGCCGCGAAATTCGCGGCCCTTCATGACAAACAACACTCACTGTCCGGAGCTGTGCAAGCGGACAGGGAATGGATTTTTAATTTTGGAGAACATAGTAATTTTAGGATTCTATAGAAAATTATGTTGACGATAGTTAAGTATTTTATTAAATTCTATATATTCACGATATGGAGGAACTCATATGTCCACTTTGGCAGAAGTTACCGATAACAACTTTTCAACCGAGGTGCTCGGCGCTTCGGGAACAGTGCTGGTAGATTTCTGGGCCCCCTGGTGCGGGCCCTGCCGCATGCAAACCCCGATACTCGAAGGGCTCGCCAGAGAACTCAACGGGAACGCGCGTATCGTCAAACTCAATACCGACGAGAACCCTGCGACCGCGCGAAACTTCGGAATCAATTCGATCCCCACGCTTATCCTGTTCAGAGACGGGAAGGAGGTGGAGCGGATGGTGGGAGTACAGCCGGCGGAGTCCCTGAAACGAAAACTGCAATAACCCTTTACCAGGAAAAACACGACGATGATGCGGCCGGGTCCACGATCCGGCCTTTTTTTGCGCCGTTTTCCGGCCGTTGATTCGGTTTAATACTTGCGCTGCCGGATGCGCACGGCATAGTATTCCCTACCTCGTTCAGGGGAATAACAGAGCGGCAAGGGAAGCCTGCGTGGATAATCTCCTCACCTTCACCCGTACCGACGTCAGCTGGATAGACCTGTCGCTGCTTTTCGCCTACCTTGCCGGCATCACCGTGTACGGGTATCTCTTTAAAAAACGGGTCCGTACCTCGAGCGATTATTTTATCGCGGGTAAAAGCCTTCCATGGTGGGTAATAGGCATGTCCATCATCGGTACGAACATCGGTTCCAACGATTACGTCGGCGGGGCCGGCGGTGCGTACCGGATCGGTATGGCGCAGGCCAATTTCGAATGGATCGGAGCGATCCCGGCGATGATAATCGCCGCCTTTATATTCATCCCGTTCTACTGGCGTGCCGGCGTGTTCTCGATCCCCGAGTATCTGGGGAAACGGTATTCCGATTCCGTGCGCGTCATCTCCGCGCTCATCCTGAGCCTTTTCTCGGTGCTTATCGTCGGGGTGTTCCTCTGGGCGACGGCGCTCATGCTGCAGACCTACCTCGGATGGCCCATACTCCTCAGCATTGTGATTACGGCCGGTGTCGTCGGCCTGTACACCGTCTCGGGGGGGCTGGCGGCCGTGGCGTATACCGATGCCGTACAGCTGGTCATCATGTTTACAGGGGCGGTGGTGGTGGCCGTTATCGGCATAGAGGCCGCGGGAGGACCGGCAAGCTTCGCTATGCAGTTGCAGGAGCGCTTCCCCGACCATCTTCATGCCTTTTTGCCTTCCACGCACGGGGAATTCCCATGGCCTGGTGTCCTCCTTGGCCTTGGCCTGGTGCTTTCGCCGGCGTACTGGTGTACGAACCAAGCGATCATGCAGCGATGCCTCGGCGCCCGCACGGAATGGGACGGTAAGGCCAGCATGATGTTCGCGGCCATGGCGAAGACCTTCGTACCGCTGCTCATCGTGCTTCCGGGCTTTTTCGCCCTGCTTATGGCGCCGGAAACCCTCGGTGTTTCGGACCAGGCGCTGCCGTGGGTCGTGAAAAACCTGCTGCCGCCGGGCGTATCCGGTCTGCTGTTCGTCGCCTTTGTCGCCGCCCTCCAGTCCTCGGTATCGTCAACACTCAATTCGGCGTCGGTGATGGTGACGCGCGATATTCTCGGCGTGATGCGGAAACGAAAGCTCAGCGACGGCGAAGAGCTTCGGCTCGGAAGAGTGATTACCCTCGCCGCGCTTGCGGCCGGTATATTCTGCGCGCCCCTGACGGCGCAGTTCAGGGGGATTTACGTTTACGTGCAGCAGCTGCTTTCGTTTTTTCAGGGGCCCGTGTTCGCCCTTTTGCTCCTGGGAATACTCTTCAAACGGATCACGCCGAGCGCCGGCCTCTGGAGCCTGCTCCTCGGCCTCGGCTTCGCCGCGCTCCTCGGCCTGGCCGGACTCAATATGC